>CAZHSS010000229.1:0-1996 GCA_964535205.1 uncultured Verrucomicrobiota bacterium | reverse complement strand
GGACCGGCGGGGCACCGCCGGACGCACCACGCCGCGCATCCGCCAGCGCTCGCCATAGCGCGGCAGGCGGCGGCCGGACGGTTCGCCCCGCAACACGATCCGGATCGCGTCGTCCGCCTGCCGCCAACCGCCGTCGCGGTTGATCCCCTCGATCCGCGCGTGCACCACCGCGGACGGCGCCTGGCCCGGACGGGCCGGCCGCGGCACCGCGTCTTCCGTCGCCATCGCCACGAACTGGATGTATTCCACGGGCCGCGGCATCAGGACCGCCAGGGACAGCGCGGGACTCGGGGAGAGAGATTGACGGGCGTGCGCCGCCACCAGGCAGAACAGCGCCAGCATCAGCCCGGCGGTCGAACCCGGACGCCTCACCCAGACCAGCAGCGGCAGCAGCAGCACCGCGCCGATGGTCCAGAAAACCAGCGGCGGCAGCGGGAGCGCGATGCCCGCCGCCGTGCCCGCCACCAGCGGAATGGCGATGCCTACCATCGCGCGGCGACGCGGCGGCCGCAAGCGGCCCGGCGCCCACGGCACTGTTTCGTCCAGCCAATCCTCCACGCACCGCCTCCTGCCTCGCACGGACGCCTTCCTTGTACCGCCGATGCTCCCGGAACTCAAGCGGCAACCCGCCCCAATTCAGACTCCCCAAACGCCGGTCCGTTCTCCATACTGCGAACATGGATTCTGATTTGGAGAATCTCCTGACGTCCCGCGGACCCCTCACCGGCGCGGAACTGGCGGCGGCCGGCGGCTTCGACGACACCCTGTCGCTGTGGCGCCGCTGCCATGCGAACGGTCTCCGCCTCCGCACCACCGGCCGCCGCTATCTGCGCCTCGATCACGCCGTGGACGGCTACGCCCGCCTGTCGCCGTCCATCCGCCGCGAATTCCTCACCTATACCCTCATCGGCTTGGACGGCCAGGAAGCCGCCATCGAAGCCCGCGCCGCCGCCCTGGAACGCGACGCCGCGCGCATCTCCGCCGACAAACTCAATCTCGCCCGCGACAGCGTTTGCATGGCCCTGGCCGCGCTTCCGGACGAGCCGAGGCTGCTGCGGGACGCCGCCTTCATGATCGCCGGCGACATCACCTACGGCATGGCCCACCGCGTTCCGCGACCCGAAAAAAGCTCCGGACGCCTCGTGCGCGGCTCGGACCTGGACCTCATCATCGTGGTGAAGGACGACCTGCCCCCGGACATCACCGCCGCCCTCGACGACGCCATCTACCGCCAGAAGCATTACCTGCTGACCCATCCCGACCACCAGGAGGAAATCGACTACGTCCTGAAACCCCTGGCCAGGGTCCGCCGGCAGCTGGCCTTCGACCGGTTCGACCACATGGTCGCCTGCAAGATCCTCTGCGAATGCCAGCCCCTCTACGGCTCGCCGTTCCTGTTCCGCGAGGTCATGCAACTGGTGACGGATTCCGGCGTGCGCGGAAAAATCAACGCCATGGAGGAATCCGCCGACCGCTTCCGCCGCGAGGCCGAACACGTCCTGCTGGATCCCGCCGCCACCGCCGCCAGCGCCCGCCCCCCCCTCGATCTCTTCTATACCCGGGAAGAAGGCGACGAAATCTACTGACCCCCCGGCATAAAAAAGGCCCCCGTTTCCGGGGGCCGCGGGGTTCGCGAAACTGGTGGAGGCGGCGGGAGTCGAACCCGCGTCCGCACAAGCGTCGCATCAGCGTCTACGCGCGTAGTCCGTAATTGAGTTTCGCCATGCCGCCTGCCCACGGACAGGCCAGCGGCACCGCAATCAACCTGTGGGTTCTCGCTCCCGCGCCCGGTTGCCCGGCACGAGTCGCCAGCCTGCTGAATGACATTCGGGTCCGCCCCACAGGCGAGGACGGTCGAACGTCGCGGTACTAAGCCGCGAAGGCCAAGTTATCGTTGGCTTTTGTGTTTTTTCCCGGACGTTTAACGAGGCCAACCGGGGTCCTCGGCGCGCAACCGATGCTTCAACTGGCACGTCGAAACCGGTCGCCCCCGCAA
>CAZHSS010000228.1:2332-2988 GCA_964535205.1 uncultured Verrucomicrobiota bacterium | reverse complement strand
CCCTGGATGCCGATCCGGAAACCGTTTGGTCCGGGCAAAAAGCCGGCGGCGGGTATCTGGTGGTGGAATACGCGCCGACGCTGGTGCTGAAGTCCCTGGCGATTGACGTGGACGAGGCCTCGCTGGCCGACGCGCAGATCTTCACCAGTCTGGATGCTCAGGAGTGGGCTCCGCTGCCGGACGATCTGGAAGCGAATCCCGTGGAACTGAACTTCCTGTGGGTGGTGTTCCCGGACGACGGCACGGACGCCGTGCCGAGCGTGCTGGAAATCTGGACGAATCTGGCCGACTGATCCGGGGGCAGGTTGGATCCACAGGCGGCGCTTCGGCGCCGCCTGTTGCGCGTTGGGGGGGGAGCGGGGGAGAGGTCAGGGTTCAGAGGTCAGGGTTCAGGGGGAGCCGGACAGCCAGAACAGCCGGCCGCCGAAACAGCCATTTAGAGCGGTTCCAAAACACATGTAGCGCCCCAACAGCCCGGCTCGGCAGGTCCCGACTCTCCCGGAGGTCGGGACCGGGTGAGCCGGGATGAAGGAATGATCATGGCGACATCATTTATGAAATGGCTCTAACAACCAAACTTGCCGATGGGCGGCGCGCCGCGGTATGGTCCGGGGGAATGAGGGCATGGCTCAAGCGAGCGTATCGCGACACGGACC
>CAZHSS010000228.1:0-2296 GCA_964535205.1 uncultured Verrucomicrobiota bacterium | reverse complement strand
GCCTGCTGTTTCCCTGGGTGCGTCTTCGCGACTATTGGACGGAAGGCCAATGGCGGTCCGAGCGCGCGGCCATCGAGCGCGCATACGAACGCGCTTTCGGACGACCGCTGGACTGGGCGAATCCGCTCACGCTGAACGAGAAGCTCAACTGGCTGAAGCGGTTTTACCGGAATCCGCTGCAGCGCACGGCCGCGGACAAGCTCGCGGTGCGCGAGCATGTCCGGGCGCGGGCGGGCGCGGAGTGCCTGATTCCGCTGCTGGCGGTGTACGACCGGGCCGGGGACATTGGCTTCCGGGATTTGCCCGGCGCCTTTGTGCTGAAGGTCAACCACGGCAGCGGACAGAACTGGATCGTCCGCGACAAACATCGCGAGGATGAACGTCGCGTCCGCCGGCAGTTCCGCGAATGGATGGCGGTGAACCACTACGCGACGTCGAGGGAATGGCCGTACCGGGGCATGACGCCGCGGATCGTCGCGGAAGATCTGCTGCTGGACGAAGCCGGACAGATTCCCAGCGACTACAAGCTGCATTGCTTCAACGGGCGGGCGGAGTGCATTCAGGTGGACCTGGACCGGGATACCGCGCACCGACGGAATTTCTACGATCCCGCCTGGCGGCGGCTGCCGTTCGTCTGGACGGAGTGGGAAGGGGCCGTCCCGCTGTGGCCCGGCGGGAGGGATGTGGAACGCCCCGGCGCCTTGCCGGAGATGATCCGCCTGGCGGAAACGTTGTCGAAGGATTTTCCCTATGCCCGCATTGACCTGTTCTACTGCCGCGGGCGGGTATATTTCGGCGAAATCACGTTTTTCCACGGCGGCGGATTCGAGCGGATGGATCCGCCGGAGTGGGACCGGAAGCTGGGGGATCGGCTGGCGCTGCCGCCAGCGGCGGAGTAAAGGCGGGAATCCCGACTATTGGCTTTGGCGGAGCTGCCGCAGGACTTGCTGGAGCGCGCCGATATCGGGATGGCGCTGCAGGGCGTCTTCCACGCAGGCGGTGGCGGCGGGGATCCACTGGCGCTCGCCCATCTGGATGCGCTGGAGCAAAGCCTGGTAGATCAGGCGCCGCAGGGAGAGGTCGTCGAAATCGGAGCGGGCGAAGGGCAGGCCGGCGGTGGCCCAGTAGATGGCGTGCGCCTGGGGGGTGCGCCAGTCGAGGGGGCCGATCCGGTCTTCGATCTGCCGCACGAGGGCGGGATCGAGACGGGCCCGGCCGGCAGCCGCTTCGGCGGCCCACTGCTCCCGGTAATAGCCGGCGGCCGCATCGGAATCCGTCCCCAGCTTGTGCAGAAACAGCCAGGCGAGTTCCTGGTGGAGGCGGGCGGAGCCGGGATTGAACGCCAGGCCTTCATCGCGCAGCAGAACCAGGCCGTTGCGGACCCACCGCCATTTTTCCTCGGGGGAGGGCATCAGCGCGGAGAGATTATAGGCCATGTTCCAGGCGTGATAGGCCCAGATGGGAGCCGAGCGCGGCTGGAGTTTGGAAATCCAGTCGGAGAGCTGGACGAGCTCGAAGTAGCGCCCTTCGTCCTGCAGGGCGCCGGCGCGCATCCAGAGGATGTCGGCCAGGATGCCGCGGAAGCCGCCGAGAGCGATGGTGGTGAAGGCGACGGCCGGGGGCATGTTCTGCGTAGGCGGGGCCAGCGTCAGGCGGGCGTCTTCGCGCTGGCGGAGCAGGCGGAGATTCAGCGCGCCGGCAAGGGGAAGGCCCAGCAGGGCGGCGAGCAGCAGGAGGGGAACAATGAAAAATGAAGAATGAAGAATGAAGAATTTTCGGGAAGCCGCATTCATGGCGGGGACTGCCTGGTGGTGATCAGGATGGAGGATAGCAAGCGGCAGAGCTCGTCCGCTTCGGCCGCGATGCTGTCGTATTCCTTTGGAGTGAGATAAGCCGTATCCTTCAGAAGGCGAAGCCAGTAGCGAGTTTCACGGGATTCTTTGTAAGCGATGGACATTTTAGATGCAAAATCGGCCCGCGATTGTCCGCCGATGGCTTCCTCGATATTCGCGCCAATACTCGTTCCGCTGCGCAACAGCTGCCTGGAAAGAACGAATTCCTTCTGATGTACGGATAAATGCCGATACAGCTTCACAATGCGAATGGCGAATGCGTAGCTTTTTTCCTGAACCGGATTGGTGTTTTTCACCATATTTAATTCTTCATTCTCAATTCTTAATTGACTTGAGGCAATGCCCATTCGCGTTTGTTGAGGACGGCGGTGGAGAGGAGGGCGAGGAAAGCGGGGAGGAGCAGTCCCTGCTGGAGCAGGGCGCGGGCGACGTCGCGGGGGGGG
>CAZHSS010000227.1:0-3003 GCA_964535205.1 uncultured Verrucomicrobiota bacterium | reverse complement strand
TGGCTGGCGATCGGATTTCTGTACGTGTTTGTGCCGAACACGCGGGTGCGGCTTCGGCCGGCGCTGGTCAGCAGCCTGCTCACTACCCTGATTTTCCTGGGATGGATTCGTGTGTTTGCGGTGATGCAGACGGGCGTGGCGCGCTACAACGTGATCTACGGGGCGTTTGCGGCGGTGCCGGTGTTTCTGTTCTGGATGTACGTGACGTGGGTGATCCTGCTGCTGGGCGCGGAGTTCACGTTTGCGCTGCAGAACTCCGACACGTTCCAGCTGGAAAGCGCGGCGGACTCGGCGAGCATACGGTCGCGGATCCTGGTGGCGCTGATGATCCTGCGCCGGGCGGGGCAGGTGATGGAGGGTGGCAAGGAGGTGTTTGATTCGGCGGAGTTCGCGCGGATCAACAAAGCGCCGATCCGGCTGATCAACGCGGTGGTGGGGGTGCTGGTGCGCCGGGGCTATCTGGCGCAGGTGGCCAGCCGCGATGCGGGCTACGTGCTGATGCGCGCGCCGGACGCGGTCCGGATCCAGGACCTGGTGGCGGAACTGCTTCGCGAAGGGGGGGGGCATCCCGAGGTGGACGAGAGCATCCGGATTGACGAACCGCTGCAGGCGGCGATGGGACGGATCGAGACGGGGCTGACGCAGGGGTTCGGCGACCTGACGCTGGCGGAGATGGTGGCGGACGCGCCGAATGAAGAACCGCCCGCCTGATCTCCATGGCCTTTGATTTCGCCCAGCATCTGAACGAAGCGCAGCTGCGCGCCGCGACGGCGCCGGACGGTCCGGTGCTGGTGATTGCCGCGGCGGGGACCGGCAAGACGCGCACGCTGACGCACCGGGTGGCGTGGCTGGTTCGGGAAAAGGGGATGGATCCGCGGCGGATCCTGCTGCTGACGTTCACCAACCGGGCGGCGCGGGAGATGCTCGAACGCGCCGCGCATCTGATCGGCGGCGACGTCGGCGGGCTGTGGGGGGGGACGTTCCATCATGCGGCAAACCGGATGCTGCGGCGGCACGCGCCGCTGCTGGGATACGGGAGCGACTACACGATTCTGGACGAGGACGACACGCTGCGGCTGATCAAGGCGTGCGTGGCGGAGCTGGGCCTGAAGGACAAGAAGTTTCCGAAGCCGAAAGTGCTGTCCGGCGTGTACGGGCTGGCGGCGAACCGGGCGGCGGATGTCGCGGAAACGGCGCAGGCACATTTCGGCGGGCACGAGGTGGACCTGGAGGGGGTGCTGAAGGTGCACGCGCGCTACGAGGAGCGCAAGCGGAGCCTGAACGCCATGGATTTCGACGACCTGCTGGTGAACGGGCTGCGGCTGCTGCGGGAGCACGAGGCCGTGGCGGCGCATTACAGCGAACGGATGCGGCATGTGCTGGTGGACGAATACCAGGACACCAACCGGCTGCAGAGCGATTTCGTGGATTTAATGGCGGCGACGCACGGCAATCTGCTGGCGGTGGGCGACGATTTCCAGAGCATCTATTCGTGGCGGGGGGCGGAGGTGCAGAACATCCTGTCCTTCGAGGCGCGGCATCCGGGCGCGCTGGTGGTGAAGCTGGAGGAGAACTACCGCAGCACGCCGGGGATCCTGGACGTGGCGAACCAGGTGATTGCCGGAAATCCCGAGCAGTACCAGAAGGTGCTGCGGGCGACGCGCCCGGCGGACGTGAAGCCGGTGCTGGCGAAGGTGGCCGACGGGGGGCACCAGGCGCGGTACGTGATCGAGAAGATCCGGCGGCTGGTGGAATCCGGCGCGGCGGCGCCGCGGGAGATCGCGGTGCTGTACCGCTCGCACTACCAGGCCATGGAACTGCAGCTGGAGCTGGCCCGGGCGCAGATGCCCTACGTGCTGATGAGCGGCGTGCGGTTCTTCGAGCAGGCGCATATCAAGGATGTCTGCACCCTGCCGCGGCTGGCGGCGAATCTGGCCGACGGCCTGGCATTCGTCCGGCTGGCGGAGCTGTTTCCCCAGGTGGGGCCGAAGAAGGCCCAGGCGATCTGGTCGGCGCTGGGCGAACGGCTGAACCTGCGCGACGCCGCCAAGCGGCAGCTGATTGCCGACCGCCTGCCGAAAGAGGCCCAGCCGCTGTGGGCGGGCCTCTGTGCCAAGGTGTTTCCCGGGGGGGCGGATGACGACGGCGCGGTGCTGGAGCGTCCGGACGAGCTGCTGTTCCGCTTCCACCAGGCGTTTTACGAGGATTATGCCGAGGACACGTTCGACAACGCAAAGAACCGGCTGGAGGACATCGAGGAACTGGTGCGGTTCTCGTCGAAGTACGCGGATACGGCGGGGTTCCTGGCGGAGATGGCGCTGCTGACGAATCTGGACGCGGAGCAGGACCGCCACGCGGGCACGCCGGCGGATTCGATCCGGCTGACGACGGTGCACCAGGCCAAGGGGCTGGAGTGGAAGGCGGTGTTCGTGATCTGGCTGGCGGACGGGATGTTCCCGGCAGCGCGGTCGCTGGAGGAGGCCGGCAGCGAGTCCGAGGAGCGACGGCTGTTCTATGTGGCGGTGACGCGGGCGAAGGATTACCTGTGGCTGTGCGTGCCTCGCATGCGCAAGAGCCGGGACGGCGGGGTGCAGATCTGCCAGCCGTCGCGGTTTGTGGACGCGGTGGACCCGGCGCTGCTGCAGGCGGACCATCCCGGCGGCTTCACGAACACGCCGCGCTGGGCCGGGAAATGGTAGCGGGGCGGGGGAAGAGAACAGTCATGAAAAGAGAGCCGTCTGTCCTGCGGATCCGGGCCGGCCTGCTGGCGGCGGCGGCGTGGGGCGGTTGGCTGCTGGCGGCGGCGGGCGGCGAGCCCGCCGGGATGGAGTGGGGCGGCATTCTCGCGCCGGGCCGCACCCAGAATCTCCGGTTCCAGGCGGGCGCCATCCTGGAATTCGAAGGGGTGGTGACGGAGACCACGCGTCGGCTGTACGACGTGACGGGCGCGACCGAAAGCCAGGCCCTGGCCGAACGCTACGACACCAGCGATTTCGATCTGGA
>CAZHSS010000226.1:1516-3021 GCA_964535205.1 uncultured Verrucomicrobiota bacterium | reverse complement strand
GGGAGCCGCGCCATGAATCCCTACGCCCTTCTCTTCTGGGCCTTTTTCAAGATCAGCCTGTTCAGCATCGGCGGAGGCTACAACATGGTGCCGCTGATGCAGCACGAAGTCGAGACCCGCGGATGGCTTCCCTCCGGCCGGTTCATGGACATGCTGGCCATCTCCGAGGCCACGCCCGGTCCCATCGCGGTCAACCTGGCCACCTTCGCCGGCTATCAGGTCGCCGGCGTCCCCGGCTCCATTGCCGCCACGGTCGGCGTCTGCCTGCCCGGAGCCGCCCTGCTGCTGGCCCTGGGCCTGATGGCATCGCATCTGCGCGAAACCCCCGCCTTCCGGGCCGCGATGCGCGGCCTGATGCCCGCCCTGGTCGGCCTGCTTGCCGCCACCGCCATCCGCCTGGGCCTGGCGCTCGTCCCGGCAGGCGTCGCGCCCGCTTCGCTGCCCCCGCTGCTGATTTTCGCCGCCGGCCTCGGCCTGATTCTCTGGCGAAAAACTCCGCCCCTCCCCCTGCTGGCCGGCTCCGCCGCCGCCGGCATCGCCTTCATGCTGGCGGGAGTCCCCTGATTGTTCCCGGCGGGGCCCCCCTTGGCCGTGCCTGTTCGCCCCCCCCCTCGCGAGAGACGGCTACCGGTCTTCGACCATCAGCCGGGCCAGCAGGCGCCCGAACCGGGGGTCGGAACGGATCGGCGCGAAATCGTCGTCCTCCTGCATCCATTCGGCGTCGGCATAGCCCAGCGAAATCGCCTTCTCGAGCGCCTCGAAGGCCTCGTCGGGTTGGCCGGTCAGGGAGAGGCTGCACGCCAGGTTGTACCACGCCAGCGGAGAAGCCGGCTGCAGGCGCACCATTTCGCGGTCGGCCTGGAGCCCCTCTTCATGGCGTCCCATCTCGGTATAGAGGCAGCCGAGGGATTCCAGCACGGCGGGATGGCGGGGCAGGCGCGCGCGAACGCCCTCCAGAAAGGCCAGTTCCACCCTCCGGGCCCGGTCGTTCCGCTCGGCACGGCTCGCCGCCCGGCCCTGGTTCCGTTCCGGTGAAACCCCGCCCATCGCGCCCTATCCCCGGGCCTCGATGGGCACGTAGTCGGTCCGGGCCGGCCCGGTGTACAGCTGGCGCGGACGCAGGATCTTCTGCTCCGGATCCTGCCGCATTTCCTTCCAGTGGGCGATCCAGCCCGGCAGCCGCCCCAGCGCAAACAGCACCGTGAACATTTCCTTGGGAAAACCCAGCGCCCGGTAAATCAGCCCGGTATAGAAATCCACGTTCGGATACAGGTTGCGCTCCTGGAAATACGAATCCTTCAACGCATGCTCCTCCAGCGCCAGCGCGGTCTCCACCAGGGCATCGTTCAGGTTCTTCCGCCGCAGCGTCTCCATGCACAGCGCCTTGGCGATCCGGGCCCGCGGATCGTACGACTTGTAGATCCGGTGCCCGAATCCCATCAGCTTGACGCCGGACTTCTTGTCCTTGACCTGCGAGACGAACTCCTTGATGTCGAGGCCCTCGG
>CAZHSS010000226.1:0-1506 GCA_964535205.1 uncultured Verrucomicrobiota bacterium | reverse complement strand
ACCATCCGCACCGCCGTCGTCGAAGCGTTCTGCTCGTGATCCGCGTGCAGGATCAGCAGCCGGTTCATCAGCGCCACGTCCTCCGCGTCCGCCTCGTACAGCGACACCGGCGACCGGAACATCATGTTCAGGAAGTTCTCGCAGTAGCTGTACTTGTGGCTGGGATACACGTAGGGCTCGCCCACGGATTTCTTGTAGGAAAACGCCGCGATCGTGCGCAGCTTGGACAGCAGCCGCGTCACCGTGATGTCAATCTCCTCCTTGTCGCTGTCCAGCCGCAGCTCGGGATAGAAGCTCGACAGCGACACCACCATGGCCGACAGCACCGCCATCGGATGCGCTCCCTCCGGATAGTTGCCGAAGAAGCTGCGCATGTCCTCGTGCAGCATCGAATGGAGATTCAGCAGCTGGGAGAATTTCCGCCGCTGGCGTTCGGTCGGCAGCGCGCCGTGAATCAGCAGATAGGCGGCCTCGATGAAGCTGCAGTGCGCCGTCAGATCCTCGATCGAATAGCCCCGGTGCAGCAGGATGCCCTTTTCGCCGTCCACGAACGTGACGGCGCTGCGGCAGACCGCCGTGTTGGCCATGCCCGGGTCGAACGACAGGCATCCGGTCCGGGCCCGCAGCCGGCCCAGGTCGAGGGCGCGTTCGCCCGTCGTCCCCTGCAGCAGGTCCAGCTCGGTTGTTTGGCCGGCGATTTCCAGCGCGGCGGCAGTTCCGGGAGTGGTGCTCATGGATTCCTTTCGCGAAGCCGGGGGGGGAAGACTCCCCCGAATGCAAAACACCTCGTCGCTCGCGGGCGGCGGGGTGTTTGCCGGGGGCGGCTGGCCGGACGGACCGTCCGTCCGCCGTCAGGCCTTCTGGACCTTGCCCGCCTTGAGGCACGACGTGCAGACCGTCAGGGTCTTCACGCCGCCGCCCACCCGGGCCCGCAGCTTCTGCAAATTGGGTTTGAAGGTCCGCTTGGTCACCGCCGTCGTGTGCAGGCCGATGCCGCCCTTCTTCTTCTCCAGGCCGTGACGGACGATCCGGGAACCGACCGATGCGCCCTTGCCGCAAATCTGACATTTTGTAGCCATTGTTCTCTCCTCGACTCGACTGAAAGGTAGTAAAGTCCGCGCACTATATCCCCCGCCCCCCCGCGGCGTCAAGCCGCCGCTACAGGGCGTAGACCGTTTCCGCCGGCAGAATCGAGATTCCGGCGTCCTTCAGCGCGGCAATCGCGGCATTGGCGTCCTCGAACCGGAACACCACCACGGCCTTTTCCGTCGCCCGGCAGACGAACGCGTACATGTATTCCACGTTCAGGTCCGCTTTCGACAGCGCGTCGAGAATCCCCGCCAGCCCGCCGGGGCGGTCCGGCACTTCCACCGCCAGCACTTCCGTCAGCGACACCGTGTGCCCGCCGTCCTTCAGCGCCTTCACGCACGCATCCACGTCGTCCACGATCAGCCGCAGGATCCCGAAGTCGCTCGTGTCCGCCAGCGACTGCGCGCGGATGTTCAC
>CAZHSS010000225.1:1339-3032 GCA_964535205.1 uncultured Verrucomicrobiota bacterium | reverse complement strand
GGACGCGGCGATGGAAGGCTGGGCGACGAAGTCGTCGAGCAAGCTCAACGACATGCTGGTGCCTATGGTCAGCAAAAGCCTGCGGGTGACGCTGATTATTCTGGTTCTGGCCCAGATTGCCCAGGCGCTGAGCGACAAACCGGTGTCGTCGATCCTGGCCGGTCTGGGGATCGGCGGGTTGGCGGTGGCACTGGCGGCCAAGGACACCATTGCGAATTTCTTTGGATCGCTGGTGATTCTGGCGGACAAGCCGTTTGAACTGGGCGAGCGCATCAAGGTGGGTGCGGCGGATGGTTCCGTGGAGGCGCTGGGCTTCCGTTCAACGCGGCTGCGCACGCTGGAGGGGCATTTGATCAGCATCCCCAACGGCGAACTGGCCAACCAGACCATCGAGAACATTTCGAAGCGTCCGCATTTCCGGCGGATTGCCAACCTGTCGATCACATACGACACGCCGCCGGAGAAGGTGCAGGAGGCGGTGGAAATCGCCAAGGATGTGCTGAAGGATCACGAGGGGATGCATCCGGACTTCCCCCCGCGGGTGTTTTTCAACGAGTTCAATAGCACGTCGCTGAACCTGTTTGTGATTTACTGGTACCACCCGGCGGACTACTGGCAGTACATGGCGTTCACGGAGAAGGTGAACATGGAACTGCTTCGGCGGTTCAACGAGGCGGGCATCGAGTTTGCGTTCCCGACCCAGACGGTATTTCTGGCCGGGGATTCGGCGCGGCCGCTGAACGTCGGCGGGCTGCCCGGATAAACCATTTGGAGTGCGGCGACAAGCGAAGCGCGGCGCCGCTTTTCGGGAGTTGCGCCTGCGGCTTGTCTCCCGGGGGGCGAAAGCGGGGTCGCGGCTTCGCCTTGCCCCCGCAGTCCAGAGGGGGCATGATCAAGTTGTCATGAGTGCCGCGGACCAATCACGGGGCTGGCATCATGCGCCGATGCATTGTTTGGATGAGCGTGGGGCGTACATGGTGACATCCGGCACCTTGCGCAAGGTGCCGGTGTTGACGACTCCGGAGCGGCGGGATGATTTTCTGGGATTGCTGTTTGACCTGGCGGGGAAGCATGGTTGGGCGTTGCAGGCCTGGGCCGTGATGATCAATCATTATCACTGGATCGGGTTGTCGCCGGAGGCCGAGGACGGGGCGCGCTCGCTGAAAACGATAACGGCCCGCTTGCATGAAATATCAACCAAGCGGCTCAACCGCGAAGACGGAACACCTGGTCGGCGATTATGGTTCAACTACTGGGATTCCCATATCACATACGAAAAGTCTTATTATGCACGTTTGAAGTATGTGCATGACAATCCGGTGCATCATGGTGTGGTTGACTGTGCCGCCAACTATCGCTGGTGTTCGCGGGCCTGGTTGGAACGTACGGCCAGTCGCGCATTTGTGCGCCAATTGGACGGGTTCAAGACGGATTTGCTGATGCTGCCGGACGATTATTGAGCGGATTCAAATCTGGAGTGCGGCGACAAGCGAAGCGCGGCGCCGTTTTTCGGGAGCCGCGCCTGCGGCTTGTCTCCCGGGGGGCGAAAGCGGGGTCGCGGCTGCGCCTTGCCCCCGCAGTCCAAAGGGGGGCGGGGCGTATGTGGAGTGCGGGGACAACGAGTCTGCGAGGCGGCACCGCTTTGGCTGTTTGCCGGGAGTTGCGCCTGTGGCTTGTCTCCCGGGGGGGCGAA
>CAZHSS010000225.1:0-1329 GCA_964535205.1 uncultured Verrucomicrobiota bacterium | reverse complement strand
CCGCAGTCCAAAGGGGGGGGGCGGCAGGGGTCAGAGCGTCTTGTGCCAGACGTTCATGGATTCGATGCCGCCGCCGATGCCGGTATTGTTGACGAGGGTGCCGCCGAAGCGGTAGGCGGCGCGGGCGAAGGCGGCATTCATTCCGAAAGAGTTCGCGCGGGCAATGGTGTAGGCGGTGCGGATGCCGTGGGGGGCAATGGCGGCTTCCATGCAGTCGAGCAGATGGCGGGCGAGTCCCTTGCCGCGGCATTCGGGGGCGGTGGCGAAATCGGTCATTTCCGCGGCGCGCGCATCGAGATCGCATTCAGCGGAAGAAGCGGCGACGAGCAGGGGACCGTCGAAGGCGCCGAAGTAGGCGATGTGGGAGGCCATGGTTTCCTTCAGATAGGCCGGGTCGGTGATGGGAAAGGGGTAGGACGGGAACGTGGCGCGGTAGAGGTCGGCGAGGGCGGGGCAGTCGGGGGGGGCGAGGGGGCGGACATCGAAGAGGGCCGCACCGGGCTTGGGGGCGAGCGGAGTTTTGGCGAGGGCGGCGTCGAGCACGGCGCGGGTTTGTTCCGCGTCGCGGTCAACGGCGCGGGCCGGGTCGGCGAACCAGCCGAGCAGCAGGGCATCGGTTTCGCCGTGGAAGTAGCCGGGGATGCGGGCCTCCTCGCGATAACCGCGTTCGAGGAACGGGGCGGCGGAAGATTCGGGCACTTTGGCGAAGACCTTGCCGTAGGCGTTGTCGCGTACCAGGCGTTGGATCTCGTCGTGGAGGCCGGGCAGATCCGCCGGGTCGAGCTTCATCAGATAGACCCGGCGGCTGTTGGGCCCGTGCTGGAGCGTGGATCCGCCGATCTGGACGAGGGCGTCCGTCATGGGGCGGGTTGCGGATCCGCGGCTGCGGCGCGCGGTGCGGCCGGCGGCGGGGTGCACAGGGAGACCGAGACAAACACGACGGCGGAGAGGGCCATGCCATAGACAACGGGGGTGAGTCCGGGGCCGAAGAAAAAAGTCTCGAGCCCGGGCGGCAGATGACCCTGCAGACGGGGGAGGAGCTGGGTGAAACCGCCGCCGGCCAGCATGCCCCAGAGGGCGCCGGACGAGGTGGAGCGCCGCCAGAAGAAAGCGCCGAGGGTGGGGACGAACAGGCCGGCGACGAGGAAGCCGTAGGCATCGAAGACGCCTTCGATGACAGTGCCGAAGCGGCGGGCGTAGGCGACGGCCAACAGGCCGAGGGCGAGCGTGACGCCCTGGGACCAGCGGATCAGGCTTTTCTGGGAGGCGTTTTTGAGCAGATAGCGGTGGAGCAGGTCGCCGACGAGGTTGCCGGAGGACGCCATGAGG
>CAZHSS010000224.1:0-3037 GCA_964535205.1 uncultured Verrucomicrobiota bacterium | reverse complement strand
TTCGATCTCGGCCGCTATAACCTCCCCCTCCTCAACGACCCCGTCCAGATCGAAAACGTGGACATCCTCATCTCCGAAAGCACCTACGGCAACCGCCACCACGAAGACGCCCGCAACGAGGGCGAAGACCTCCGCGCCGCCGTCACCCGCGCCCTTGCGCGCGGCGGCAAGGTCCTCATCCCCACCTTCGCCCTCGGCCGCGCCCAGGAAATCATCTACCTCATCGCCCAGCTCCGCGAGAGCGGCGACATTCCCGAAGTGCCCGTCTATCTCGACAGCCCCATGGCCCAGGCCATTTCCCGCGTCTTCGAAAACAGCAAGACCTACCTCGACGAAGACTACCACGCCCTGCGCAAGCGCATGGGCTCCATCATGACCGCCAAGTGGCTCACCTTCACCGAGTCCGTCGAGGAATCCAAGGCCATCACGTCCTCCGACAAGCCGTCCATCGTCCTGGCCGCCTCCGGCATGTGCGAACACGGCCGCATCCTCCACCATCTCAAGCACGGCATCGAAAACGAACTCAACATCGTCCTGCTCGTCGGCTACCAGGCCGTCCATACCCTCGGCCGCCGCCTCCAGAACGGCGACAAGTCCGTCCGTATCTTCGGCGACGAATTCGCCGTCAAGGCCGAGGTGGAATCCCTGCACTCCTTCAGCGCCCACGCCGACCGAACCGAGCTCCTGCGCTATGTCCGCGGCGCCCGCCCCCGCCAGGTCTTCCTCGTACACGGCGAACAGGACCAGCGCGAATCCTTCGGCGCCCTCCTGCGCGACGAACTCCATCTCGATGTCCACCTGCCCGCCAACGGCGAAATCGTGGACTTCGCCTGATCCCGCCGCCGCCCCCATGAGCGAAACCACCCCGCCCCCCTTCCGCGCCGGCATCGCCGCCATCGTCGGCCGCGCCAACACCGGCAAGTCCTCCCTGCTCAACGCCCTGCTCGGCGAACCGGTGTCCGTCGTCTCCCCCGTCGCTCAGACCACCCGGCGGCCCGTCCGCGGCATCCTCAACGAAGACGCCCTGCAAATCGTCTTCCTCGACACCCCCGGCATCCGCCAGGCCTCCCACGCCCTCAGCTCCATGCTCAACCGCACCGCCCGCGACCTCGTCACCGGTTCCGACGCCGTCCTGCTCCTGTTCGACGCCTCCATCCATCCCCAGGACGAAGACCGCGGCTGGATGCAGAAACTCGCCCTCGAAAGCGAACCCGTCTTGGCCGTCCTCAACAAGACCGACCTCGGCCTGCGCCGGCGCGCCTACGAAGACGCCTGGGCCGACATCCTGGCGAAAAACCTCGCCCGGAATCCGGACTTCACCCCCCCGGCCCTGCGCTGGTTCGAAACCTCCGCCGCCACCGGCCAGGGCCTGCCCGAACTCCTCGACGCCCTGCGCGCGGCCATGCCCGAATCCCCCCCCCTCTTTCCCCCCGACATGCTCACCGACGACCCGCGGCCGTTCTTCATCGCCGATGTCATCCGCGCCCGGATCAACGCCCGCCTCACCAAGGAACTGCCCCACGCCATCGCCGTCGCCGTGGACCACATCGAAGACGCCGACGACCGCGTGAACGTCAGCGCCACCATCTACGTCGAAAAAAACTCCCAGCGCCCCATCGTCATCGGCAAGCAGGCCAAAATGATCCGCGACATCCGCCATGCCGCGCAAAAGGATCTCGCCGCCATCTACGACAAGCCCCACACCCTCGAGCTCTGGGTCAAGGTCGAACCCAACTGGTCCCGCAACTACTGGCTTCTCAAGAAGCTCGGCTACGTCAGCGCCTGACCCCCCTCCCCCCCGCCCGGCTCAATACCGGTCGCCGGCGATTTCCTTCGTAGCGCCGCACACCTGGCAGGCCGGCAGCAGGCTGTGGCGGACTTTCCCGCACGACGGGCATGTCTCGAACAGCGTCGTGCCGCACGACGGACACGCATACGGCTGGTCGTCCTCCCCCGGCGCGCCGGCCGCCGGCGCCAGCGCCACCTTGTGCACCGTGCGCCGCGTCCAATACAGGTATTTCCGCGGTCCGCGTCGGATCGGATACTCGCACACCGGGCACAGGTAGTGTTCGTAGGCCTGCCGGTACTGCTTCAGCAGCAGATCCAGCTTCGGCTTCACCAGCCGCCGGATCAGCCAGACAAACCCCCAGGCCACCAGCAACAGCAGGCCGACCGTCAGCACGTACTTGAAATAACGGCTGGGAAACCGCTCGTGAATCACCAGGCCGGTCTTGAGGTAGATCGCCCCCGCCGTGCTGGCGAAAAGCATCCGGTACAGGCTGTCCCGCCTGCGTACCAGCACCACCGTGCAAACGGCCACCAGCGGCAGCAGCAGCGCCAGCTTCAGAATCGTGCTGCGGACCTGCTGGCGTCGCGCCACCTCGGCATACGCCTTGGCAATCGCCTCGTCCTGTTCCGAAATCCGCCGCTTCAGCGCCGCGATCTCCTTCCGGACCTCGTGCTTCTCGTTTGTGGTCCGGATGTAGCTCTCCGCCGTCGTCTTGAACTCATCCTGGATCGCGATGATCTTGTCCAGCGAGGCCAGCACCTGCCCGAACTGCGCTTCCGACACCAGCTGCTGGTTGCGGTCCTTCAGCCTGAACAGATTGTCCACCGTGATCTGCAGGCTGGACGACGAGTCCCGGATGAATCCCCGCTGCTGCTCCAGCAGCGTGTGCTGGTGCTCCAGTTCCTCCCGCCGGCCTTCCAGCGCTTCCAGCCGGTCCCGCAACGCCGGATCCCTCCGCTCCTTGAAAAACGCCTCCCGGTCCGGCCAGCGGAACGCCGCGATGTCGTTCAGCAGAAACCCCGCCGACCAGTACACCAGCACCCCGAACACCACCGCCAGCAGCAGAATCCCCGTCCGCATCCACAACGTCCCGCGCGCTTTCTTCATCCGGACTCTCCTTTTCCCGTTGAACCCGTTCAGTCTCCCCCCTTCTTCATCCCGCGACAAGACGATTATCCCGTGCCGGATTCCGGGGGGCGCATCTGCGATTCGGTGCATTCGCGATGGCCAAATGGGCAAACAGCCCGG
>CAZHSS010000223.1:0-3055 GCA_964535205.1 uncultured Verrucomicrobiota bacterium | reverse complement strand
GCCCCAAACCCTCTCCGCATTTGACGGCCGGGTGGTGGTACTGGAATGGATCAACACGGATTGCCCGTTCGTGAAAAAACACTACCGCTCCGGCAACATGCAAAAGCTCCAGGAACAATTCACCGCGCGGGGCGTCGTCTGGCTCGCCATCTGCTCGTCCGCGCCCGCCAAACAGGGTCACTACCCGGCGTCGGAATGGAACACCCTTCTGGAGGAAACCGGCAGCCGGGCCACCGCGCTCCTGCTGGACCCGGACGGGACCGTCGGCCTGGCCTACGGCGCCAAAACCACCCCCCACCTGTTCGTGATCCAGGCCGACGGCCGAATCGCCTACAACGGGGCGATCGACGACAAGCCATCGGTCAACCCCGACGACATTCCCGGCGCCCGGCCGCATCTGGCGGAAGCCCTGGAGGCGGTTCTGGCCGGCGAACCCGTGCCCGTCGCCCGCACCACCCCCTACGGCTGCTCCGTCAAGTACTGAACCGATCCGGAAACCGCGGCCGTTCATTCCACCGGTGCAGAGCAAGGGCGAAGTCCCGACTCCCGCCGCTCTATAATGGGATTTTAATGCCGATGCCGACCGATCCGCATTGACGGCCGGGGGGGATTTCGAATATCCCTAACCACCTTGCGCCCTTCCGGTTGGAGGGCCGGTCTTCTGCCTGGAGTGTGTTGCGATGAAGCTGTTGCCGACCCCGCTGGTCCTGCTGTGCGCATGGGCCGTTTTTTCCATGGCCCGCGCCGAGACGGTCATCACGCTGCCGGAAGGCGACACGGAACACTTCTCCGTGCAGAACGCCTATCTGTTCCCGCTGCTCCACGTGGATGCCGCGGCGGTCCGCACCGGCACCAATATCGCCTTCGGCTCCATGGGCAGCGTGCTGCCGGTTGTCGTTTCCTCCCAGACCGTCGCCCGGTTTCTGTCTGATCCCATCCGCGGAAGCCTGATCGTCGGGTCCAACCGCATCGCCAGCGCGCAGGCCAACTTCATTGCGGGCCATACCAACTACGTGGACATGTCGCCCTATTCGTCCATCCTCGGAGGCAGCGACAACCGAATCGTCTATCACGCCGGCCTGGGCTCGTACCATTCCGCCATCGGCGGCGGCACGCGCAACACCATCTACGGTTCGCAGAAATGCCTCATCGCCGGCGGCGAACAGAACGTGATCAGCAACGGCCCGATCTTTGCCTCCATCGGCGGCGGATACCAGAACACGGTGACCGGCCGCGGCGGCACGATTCCCGGCGGCGAATACAATGCAGCCGCCGGCTCGAACACCTTCGCGGCGGGAACCCGCGCGCAGGCCCTGCACGACGGGGCTTTTGTCTGGGCGGACCAGTCCGCCACCAACGCCTTCGCATCATCGAATGCCAACGAGTTTGCCGTCCGCGCCGCCGGCGGCGTGCGCTTCGAGTCGGACCTGGGGCCCGATCCGCTGCCGAACCGGAAGGCGCGCTTCGCCGACAACAACATCGTGGCCTGGGCGCACGTCGCCGCCACCGGGGGCATCGGCACGTACCACTTCGGCGTGCAATCCTGCACGAGTTATGGCCAAGGAAATTACGAAATCCTGCTGGACGTCGCCATGAGTTCGCCCGCCACCCTCGTTCCCGTCGCCACCGTGGATCTGTTTGGAATGTCCCTGCCCACCAACGCGGCGAACGCCCGCCTGATCTACGTGGAACGCACGCTGGACTTGAACCGGTTCATCGTCCGCACCACCACCGGGGATTTCACGCCCACCAATACCGCGTTCACGTTCATCGTCACCGGCCGATGACCCTTCCCATGCGCCGCTTCTGCCTGCTGATTTCGCTTCTGTGCCTCGCCGCCCGCCCGGCCGGCGCCGGCCTGACGGTGGCCGACGGGTTTCTGTGGATCAACGGCGACTCGATCCGCACCGATTCCTTTGACCTGGGCGGAGCCCTGGAAGGGAACGGCTCCCTGACCGCGCCGCACTCCCGCCTGGCCGGCTTGGTGTCCCCCTGCGGCAACCTGTCTTCCGAAACCGGTGCCGTGCGCTTCGACGGATCCGTGGAATTCTCGGGCACCTATGTGTGCCATGTCAACGGCCCCGAAGAAGCCGACCGGATCGAGGCGACGGGCCCCGTCTCCGGTTCCGCCTCGGTCAGCGTGATCAAGTCCACCAACACCATTCCCCTCGGACTGCCCGTTCTGGAAGGCGCGCCGGACAGCGCCTGGACCGGGTTTTCGCTGCACCCCGGCCAGCGCCTGTGGATGCGCCTGGACGTCCCCGCTCCCGGTACGCTCGCCGTGACGGACATCGTCGGCGACTCCGACGGCGACGGACTGCCGGACTGGTGGGAATACGCCTATTACACCAACCGCACCCTGGCGCTGCCCGGCAGCGATGACGACGGCGACCGCTCCGGGAACCTGGCCGAATTCGGCGCGGGCACCCATCCCCGCGATCCCGGTTCCGTCTTTGCCCTGGTCCGCGCGGACCGCGACGGCGGCCACCTGCTGCAATGGAACAGCGTGGCCGGCAAGACCTACGCCGTTCATGCCGCCGCGGATCTGGCATCGGCGTTTCTGCCCCTGGCCTCCGGCATTCCCGCCGACGCGCCGCTCAACCGCTGGACCAATGCCGCGCCGGGCCAGACCCCCGTGTTCTATCAGATCCGGGTCGAACCCTAGAACAAGGGGGGGCGGCGGGAGAACGGCCGGCGGGCTCGCCCGAGACGGCCGAACCGGTCACTGGGTTTTCACGCCGTAGAACAGAATGCGACGGCCCGCGGCGGGCGGATCCGCCGCGGCCGGCAGTTCGATCTCCTCCACGCCGTCGGCGGCATGGAGGTTGGTAACGGCCCAGACCCAGTTCGCAGATTGCGCGGCATCGCCGGTCAGGTTGGTGACGGCAAAGACCACGCGGCTCCACCCGGCCAGGCCCCAGACGGACAGAGATCCGGGCTGGAAGTCTTCGATGCGCGGGCCGGCGGCCGCCCGGACGGTCCACGTTACGTTGGTTTCCAGCCAATACCCGCTGGACAGCGGAATCCGAATCAAGAACTCGCCTGCGCGTCCGCC
>CAZHSS010000222.1:0-3063 GCA_964535205.1 uncultured Verrucomicrobiota bacterium | reverse complement strand
CGCTCCGGTTCGCCCTTCAGGCGCGCGATCGTCCGGTTCAGCAGCTGGCAGTACAAATCGAAACCAACCGCCGCGATGTGTCCGCTCTGCGCCGCGCCCAGCACGTTGCCCGCCCCGCGGATTTCCAGGTCGCGCAGCGCCAGTTTGAACCCCGCCCCCAGGCTGGTGTGGCGCTTGATGGCCTGGATCCGGTGCCGCGCCGTCGTGAACAGGCCCCACCCGTCCCCGCAGCTGGTACAGATCCGCCATCCCGAACCGGTCCGCCCGATCAATCAGGATCGTGTTGACATTGGGAATATCCACGCCGCTCTCGATGATCGTCGTGCACAGCAGCACGTCATACTCCCCGCGCACAAACCGGTGCATCACCCCCGCCAGCGCCTTTTCGCCCATCTGCCCGTGGCCCACGCCTACCCGGATCCCCGGCAGCAGCCGCTCCAACCGCCGGCGCATCCAGTCGATCGTCTGCACCCGGTTGTGCAGCACGAATACCTGCCCGCCGCGGTTCACCTCCCGCAGCACCGCCTCGCGCACCAGTTCGTCGCTGTCCTGCGCAATGTACGTCTCGATCGGCAGCCGCTCGCGCGGGGGCGTCTGGATCACGCTCATGTCCCGCGCCCCCGTCAGGCTCAGGTACAGCGTCCGCGGAATCGGCGTCGCCGACAGCGTCAACACGTCCACCATCTCCCGCATCCGCTTCAGGTGCTCCTTCGCCGCCACCCCGAAGCGCTGTTCTTCGTCAATGATCACCAGCCCCAGGTCCGCGAATTTCACGTCGGGGCGCAGCAGCCGGTGCGTACCGATCAGCACGTCCACCTTTTTCTGCGCCGTGCGCGCCAGCACATCCGCCTGCTCGGCCTTCGACCGGAAGCGGCTCAGCATCTCCACCGCCACCGGAAACCGCCCCATGCGGTCCAGAAAAGTCTCGTAGTGCTGCTGGGCCAGCACCGTCGTCGGCACCAGCACCGCCACCTGCTTGCCGTCCGCCACCGCCTTGAATGCCGCGCGCATCGCCACCTCGGTCTTGCCGTAGCCCACGTCGCCGCAGATCAACCGGTCCATCGGCCGCGACGACTCCATGTCGCGCTTGACGTCCGCGATCGCCCGCAGCTGGTCGCCGGTTTCGGGATAGGGAAACGACTGTTCGAAGTCGTGCTGCCAGGCCGAGTCCTTCGCGAAGGCGTGTCCGTCCAGCGCCGCGCGCCGCGCCTGCGTCTCCAGCATCTGCGCCGCAAGATCTCTCGCCGCCCGCTCGGCGGCCACCTTCTCCTTCCCCCAGCGCTTGCCGCCCAGCGCATGCAGCGGCGGCCTGGTTCGCCCCACCCCGAGGTACCGGCTCAGCAGATGCGTCTGGCTGGTCGGCACGTAGAGCCGCGCGCCCTCCGCATACTCCACCGCCAGCGCCTCCTGCAGCTGCCCGTCGAACACAATCTCGTACAGCCCCAGGTAGTTCCCGATGCCGTGGTCCACGTGCACCACCAGCTCGCCCGGGCGCAGATCCGTCCAGTCTGTCAGCCGCTCGCCCGTCGCATCTCGCGCCGCGGCCCCGCCGCCCGGCCGGCGGCGCGCCGGCAACGCCTTGCGCGTGCCGTAGAAATCCGACTCGGCCACCGCCATCCACTTGGCCCGCGCCAGCTCGAAACCGCCGCTCAGCGCACCCGGCCGCAGGCGGAATCCCTCCGGACAGCCGTGCACGTCTTCGAACCGCCGCGCCCCCGCCTCCGTCGCGAAGAACAGCTCGATCCGCCACCCGCTCGCCGCGTGGCCCTTCAGCGTCTCCAGCCATTTTTCGCGCTCGGTCTCCAGCACGTCCGCCGGCACCGCCCGCGCCGACAACGCCCCCAGCCCCTCGCAGGGCTTCACCCCCAGATCGCGCCCAGCCAGACCTCCGCCCGCCTCCAGCTGACCGCCCCCCGCAAACCGCTTCGCGATTCCCAGCCGCCAGTTCTCGAATTCGCGCGACGTCGAACCATCCGGCCCGCCGCGTCCCGCCAATTCCGCGCTCATGGCGAAATGATGCAGCAGCGCCTCCGGATCCATCCATAGAAAGGAGGTGTCGTCCGGAAAATAGTCCGTCGCTTCGCCCTGTTCCGCCTCATCGGTCTCCTCCGTCGCCGGAGGAATCGCCAATTCGCGGATTTCCTCCCGCGAACGCTGCTCGGACGGATCAAACCGCCGAAGGCTTTCCAGCGTGTCGCCGAAAAATTCCAGCCGCACCGGCCAGTCCTCCGTCAGCGGCCAGACATCCAGCAGACCGCCCCGCCGCGAGGCCTGCCCCTTGGCCAGCACCTCGACTTCAAACTCGTACCCCGCCGCCGACAGCCGTTCGCTCAGCGCGTCCAGATCGTATTCCCGGCCCGCGGCCACCCGTTCCCCCATCCGCCGCAGGCGCTCCGGCGACGGCACGGTCTCCATCAGCGCCTGAATGCACGTCGCCACGATCCCCCGTCCCTTCCACGCCAGGCACCGCTGCAACGTGCGCATCCGCTCGCCGCTCACGTCCGGCGACGCCAGACCCGACACCGTCCGCGAACTCTCGACCGTCAGCGCCGGCAGCCGCGCCGCCGATTCCCCCGCCCCCAGCGTCGCCAAATCCTGGCACAGCCGGTCCAGCGCCAGCGAACTCTCCGCCACCACGACCAGCGGACCCTTTGATGCGCGCGATGCGGAGATCGCCAGCCATGCCCGCGCCCCGTCCTCCACCTCCTGCACCGCCCCCCGCCCGCCCGGCCCCAGCGCCTGCTTCAGAAACGCCCGATCCGCCGCCCCCGGAGACGGCACGGTGAATTTCGCCTGGTCCGGAGATTGCTCACCACGGATAGACACGGATGAATACGGATTCCGGTTCGGATTCTCTCCCCTTCTGTGTCCATCCGTGTTCATCCGTATCTATCCGTAGTGGATTCCAATTCCACGGCGCAATGCAGTGAAACTCGGGCACCGCATCGGCAGGCTACGCTTTCGGCGGCGTCAGCAGCTTCACATTCGGAAAATACGTGCGGTAGCGCCCGATATCGGCCGTGGCCAGGGGCAAGCGGAGCAATTCGGCATGCGCGCCGATGA
>CAZHSS010000221.1:0-3078 GCA_964535205.1 uncultured Verrucomicrobiota bacterium | reverse complement strand
GGCTGTTTCATCGGGCGGGCCTGCTGGAGGCGGGTGTGCCGACGCTGCTGGCGCAGCTGTCGCGGCTGACGGGGGAGACGCGCACGCTGCTGCTGCTGCCGTACGCCATGACGGCCTATGTGATGTGGCGGGCGAAGGAAACCGGATTCCGCCGGGCGGTCGCCCGCACCGGGGGCGGCTCCGAACCGCCGGCGCCGGACGGGGGCGGAATGCCGGCGGAGCGGATCTGATCCATCCGCGCCGAAGGCGCGGAGGTCGCCGGGACGGGGGCTATTCCCAGGGGAAGCGGCGGGCGGGTTTGACTTCGTCGGGTTCGGCGGCGGCCGGCTGCGAAGGCATTTTGGCGTCGATCTGTTCCTGAAGCGCCAGGGCTTCGGGATCGTCGGGCATGTAGGTTTGGTAGCGGTTCATCTGAATTTTGGCGCGGCGGTACTGGCGCAGGCGGAACATGGCTTCGGCCCACTTGAGATAGCGTTCATAGCGGTAGGGGGCCAGTTCCTCGGAGCGGGTGTAGCACTCGTGGGCGGTTTTCCAGTCACCGAGGAGGGTGTAGAGGACGGCGAGTTCCTCCCAGAGCAGGGGGTTGCGCGGGTTGCGCTGGATGGCATCCTGGAGAAGTGTCACGGCGCGCTGATCCTCTTCGAGGCGGCGCAGGACATCCAACAGTCCGTCCAGGGTCCAGGCGTAGGGGTGGTTGGGGCGGTTGCTGTATTTCTGCCATTGGAGGGCGGCGCTTCGGTTGATGCCGTCGAGCAGGTGAAGGGTTTCCGCCAGGGCGATGGCCGCGTCGGAGTTCCAGGGATCGTGTTGCAGGGCATAGTCGAGGAAAGGCCGGGCATCGGCGGGGCGGTTCATGTCGAGGAGTTCGCGGCCGATGGCGACGGCGGCGTGGATGTCGCCGTAGCCGCAGGAGCCGGGGGCCTTGCAGAGAAGCGCGAGGCTGTCGCGGGCGTCCCGGCCGAGACAGGTCCGTACCAGGGCGAGCAGGGCGCGGGTGTCGAAGCGGTGGGGCCAGCGGGCGTAGGCGGTCTCGGCGGCGGCTTCGGCGCGGGCGGGATCGCCGGACTGGAGGAGGTGCCAAGCCGCGCGCATGGCCAGCCAGGCGTCGCGGGGACGGCTGGCGAGGCGGCGGGCGAAGACGGCGCGGGTGTTGTCGGGGGAAAAGGCGGCGGCGCGTTCCTTCCAGTGCTTGAGCTCGTCGTTGAGCCGCGCCAGGGTTTCCGGGTTGGTCAGCTGCCGCCGGAAGGGGGCGCGCAGCAGCTGGCGGATCAGGGTTTCGGTCTGGGCGGCGCGGCCCCAGGGATGATAGAGCATGTCGGCGGCGATGTCGGCGGGGGGCGGGATGCGCCCGGCGGGCTGGGCGCCGATGGCGCGCATGAACTCCAGGCGGTGGATGAGGGCGGAGGCCAGCAGGTGGCTGCCTTCGAAGGTGAAATGGATGTGGTCGAGGAAGAGTTCGCGGCCGGGGATGCCCTGGGGGGAACGGATGGCGAAAAGGGCTTCGGCGTCGAGCAGGGAGGCCGAGCGGCCGGCGGCGCATTCTCGGATGATGGCGTTGAGGCGGGAGTCGGCGCGCAGGCGCAGGGCATCGGCGTCGCGGGCGCGGGAGAAGAGGGCGGCGGCTTCGGCGGTGCGGTTGTCCTCCAGGGCCAGGCGGGCGGCGCGAAACAGGGCCTCGGCGTGGGAGGGGTTCCGTTCAATGGCGCGGGCGTAGAGGCGGGTGGCTTCGTAGCGGTTGGTGGCGGCTTCGGCTTCGACGGCGGCGCGCAGGGACTCGCGCACTTCCTGGGCGGCGGCCTCGTTGGCGAGAAAGGATGTGGAGAACGGGGCACAGTCGCGGAGGTTGACCGGGACGGTGCAGACGATGACGGCGGGGGAGGCTTTCTCGGCGGCGGCCAGGATGGCGTCGAGATTCTTGCGGAACGAGCGTTCGACGGTTTTGAGATGGGGATCGCGGGGGGCCAGGCGTCCGCGGAGGGTGATGGGCTCCTGGCTGCGCCAGGCCTCCAGATCCACGCGGGCGGGGAAGAGGCGGTGGAAGGCGTCGGCGATGAACTGGGAGAGGCGGGTGCGGGAGAACAGAACCATGGTGCGGGCGATGCGGGAACTGGAGTGGAGGCGTCCCAGGCCGGTGGCGGGGCCGTAGGGGCCGGCGACTTCGTCGTTGCCGGTCAGCACGATGACGGCGTCGGGCCGGAGGCGGGTCAGGTCGCGTGCGACCTCGCGCAGTACGTGGGAATTGGCGCCGTCGTAGCCCAGGGAGAGCACTTCGATGGCATGGCCGGGATAGCGGCGCTGCAGCATGAGTTCGAGCTGCCGGGGCAGGCCGAAGGCGGGTTCGGGCATGCCCATGGCGGCGGAACCGCCCAGCAGGCAGATTCGGACGGTGTCGTCGGGGGGGGACTGGAGGGCGACGACGGGCAGAGGGGCGGGGGCCAGGCGGCCGGGATAAAACCGGTAGGTGAAAAAAGGGTTTTCGGTCCAGGCGGGTTGTCCGTCGGCGTCGCCCGCGACGAGAAACCGCGTGGAGCGTCCGGGGAAGAGCAGGGGAGAGACCAGTTCGAGCAGGAGGCCGGCGGCGGCGAGGATCAGCACCGCGAGACCCAGCCGCCTGAACTGGCGCAGCAGAAAAGCCGCCCAGGGCGGCAGCTCGATCGGGTTGGCAGAACGGCTCATGCGATGGAAAAACTATGGCAGGGGGGAAGCGGCCTGTAAAGAACGGGGCCGCCGGCGGACGGCAAAAAGATGGAGCCAAAGATCGGATTCGAACCGATGACCGTCGCATTACGAATGCGATGCTCTGCCAGCTGAGCTACTTTGGCACCCACGTGACGCGCACTATGCCAGAGGGCCGGCGGCCAAGTCAAGCGGGCGGCGCGGGGCGCATCTGCGACGATTCGATCGATTCGGTGCACCTTGGGGTCATATTGAGCGTAGGCGCGTAACGCCGGAGTCGAAATATCTGGGTTTCATCCCAAAGGCTGGCCTGCGGGACCAGGCCGAGATCCCTCGACTCCGCTCGGGATGACAGCCGGACAGCCCAATTTCCAATTTGGATGCACCTTATCGCAGATGCGC
>CAZHSS010000220.1:0-3079 GCA_964535205.1 uncultured Verrucomicrobiota bacterium | reverse complement strand
ATCGGGATCGGACAGCCGAACAGCCCAGCTACGGATGGTACGGATTGTACGGATTCGAACCGAACAGCCATGACTCACGCCAAGCCGCGAAGACGCGAAGGGGACAGCCGAAACTACGAAATGCGCCAAAAGCGCGAAAGGGATCGGTTTTGGAGTGCGGTCATGCCCGCGCAGTCCAAAGGGAACAGCCGGAACAGCTTCTCTGTGAGTCTCTGTGGCCCTCTGTGGTTCATTCCGGCTTTGGATCGGAAGAGCCGTGACTCACGCCAAGCTGCCAAGGCGCGATGGGGGGCGGGTGAGAACGACCAACGACCAACCACTGACTGCCAACCACCCACCCCGTCACAGAAGGGTGCGGAGGCGGGCGATCATGCGGGCGGCGCGGCGCTGGATGAGCATCGGGGCGACGGTGAGATACCGGTCGGCGGAGGCGAAGTAATCGTCGTCGCTTTGCGAAAGGAAGTAGGCGTTGGGGGCGTAATGGGGAATCGGCAGGCCGGTGGCGGGATCCAGATAGTCGTCGAGATCGAGGCGGCGGGCGAATCGGGCCAGTCCGTCCGGCGTGCGGAATTCGCGGAAGGCCTCGGCATTGAGTTCGACGAGTTGGCAGAGGGTCGGGTCGGCGGCGGGGTCGGCGAGCAGGGCCAGGCGGAGGTTTTCGAGAAAGGCGGGGAAGGCATCGCGCCATTGGGGATGGGTGCCGCGATAGGTATTGAACGTGAGGCGCCCGGCGGAGCGGTTGGGGAGCGGCGCGAGATTGCCGAGGGTGTGATAGGTGCGGTGGAAGACCGCGGCGCGGGCGCGGAGTTCGTCGGAGGGGGAATGGCGTTCGAGCCCGGCGAAACGCCCGGGCCGGCCGGGGATCGGACGGCCGAAGAGCGTGTGGAAGGTGTTGAGGGTGTCCCCGCGATAGGCGCGCCCGGTTCCGATCTCCGGCAGGGAGAGTCCCGGCAGGGCCTCGGCATAGAGAACATCGAACAGGGCGCGGACGAGATTGCAGTCATCGGTGTCGAAGGTGCGGCCCGGGGCGCCGTAGAGCGGGTGGCCTTCGAGCGTGGCCAGATCCACGCCGGCCAGGGCCTCGAGATCCCCGTGCAGTTCTTCGGCGACGAATTGGCGGACAAGGCCGATCGCCTCCGGTGTCGGGGCGGCAAGGGCGGCACACGGCAGGAGGACGGCCAGGAGGGCGGGGAAAACGCGGCAACGGATGACGAGACGCTGCACGGAGATCAGTAGTCGAAGTCCGAGCCGCCGACGAATTCGCGGATGATGGAGGTGGGGGGGGGCACGTCCGCGGCCAGGGGAATGAAGTGTGACAGGAATTCGAGCATGCGCCGGGCTTCGGCGTAGATGGGCTGGTCGGGCTTGATCTCCGACAGCAGGGGACGGGCGAGGACAGACAGGATGGCCAGCTCGTAGTCGAGGGCGGAGTTGAAGACGGCATCGGCCTCTTCCTGGAAGGGGAAGATCCAGGCGCGTTCGCCGCGGCCGACGTTGGGCCACATTTCGAGGGTGCGGGTGGCGGAATGCCCGCGGTAGCGGTGGTCGCGGACCAGCCGGCGCAGCAGGCGGTTGTCGGTGGTGGGGATCCGGTTGTTGTTGTCGAGGTTGAGCTGGGTCAGCGCGGAAATGTAGATATGAAACTTGCGGGGATCGGGCAGCCCCGGGGTCAGCTCGGGATTCAGGGAGTGGATGCCTTCGAGAATGACGACCTGGTCGTCGTCGAGCTTCATGGTGCGGCCCTTGTAGGTGCGGGTGCCGCTGAGGAAATCGAAGGTGGGCAGCTGGATTTCCCGCCCCGCATCGAGATCGGCCAGGTCGCGGTTCAGGGTCGGCACGTCCACGGCGTGCAGGTGCTCGAAATCGTATTCGCCCTCGGGGGTGAGGGGGGTGTGCGCGCGGTCCACGAAGTAGTCGTCGGTGCCCAGGGTGACCGGTCGCAGTCCGTTGACGCGCAGCTGGATCGCCAGGCGCTTGGCAAAGGTGGTCTTGCCGGAGGACGACGGGCCGGCGATCAGCACCCATTTGATGGACGGATGGGAGGCGATCTGGTCGGCGATGGCGGCGATTTTCTTTTCGTGCAGGGCCTCGGCCACCTTGACGAAGTCGCGGATTTCGTTGGCGGCGATGATTTCGTTGAGGCGTCCGACGGTGTTGATGCCGAGGATGCGTCCCCAGCGGTTGTATTCCTGGAAGGTTTCGGTCAGGACATGGCTGGGCTGGAACTCCGGGATTTCCGGGGCGGTGTCGCGGGTGGGCATCTGCAGGACGAAGCCGGTCTGGTAGGGAATGAGGCGGAAAAAGCGCAGCGGGCCGGTCGAGCGGGTCATGGGGCCGGTGGCCAGGTCGGAGAAGCGCCCGCAGACGTAGGTGACGATTTTGGGGGTGTTGGTGAAGCGCAGGAGCGAGACCTTGTCGTCCTGGCCGTTCTTCGCGAACTGCTTGATGGCGGCAATGTAGGACATGCGCTGGCGGTGGATGGGCAGATCGGCGTCCACCAGCTCGCGCATGCGCGATTCGATGGCGGCGGCCTGTTCGGGGGAGACGCCGCGGCGGCCCTGGACTTCGAATTCGCAGTAAAGGCCGGGGCCCAGGGCGTGTTCGACGGAAAACCGGGCGTCGGGATGCAGCTCCTTGACGGTTTTGGCGAGCAGGAACGACAGCGAGCGCACGTAGATCTGCATGCCGGGCGTCCCGGCCATGGTGACGAAGCGCACGTGTGAATCAATGTCCAGCGTGTAGCCGAAGGTGACCAGTTCGTTGTTGACCAGCGCCCCGAGATACGGCAGGCCGCTGGCGGGATCGGTTGTTTCCTGCAGCAGTTCGCCCACCAGCGTCTGGGAGGGGCAACGAACGCTCTGGCCGTTTTCGAGGGTAATGGTGATGGTCTTTTTCATACGCCATCAAGGGTGCCACAGGCCCCGGGGAGCGGGGAAGCTCAAAACGCCGCTTTGGATCGGGAACGGAACAGCCGGAACAGCCGAACTACGAATTACACGAATCACACGAATCCCGACCTCTTGCAGAGTCGGGACGTATGGGGATGGGAAAGGCGGGGAGAGCAAACTACGAAAGTCGC
>CAZHSS010000219.1:0-3129 GCA_964535205.1 uncultured Verrucomicrobiota bacterium | reverse complement strand
GCTTCATCCCAAAGGCTGGCCTGCGGGGCCAAGCCGAGATCCCTCGACTCCGCTCGGGATGACAGTCACACAGCCGGATTTCCAATTTGGATGCACCGAATCGAAGATGCGCCCCCAGATCGAAAAGGGTGGGCGTCAAAAAGCAGACCCATCCGCCCGCTTTCGCCCCCGTCCGGGAAAAACTATAGTTATTGCAATATGTATACATATTGCAATAACTATACGGTGGTCGCCGGACCGGCGGAGGGAAAAGGCGTTGATGAAATCGCGCTAGTCGAGATTGGCGCAGTAGTCGCAGCGCATCTTGTTGGCCTTGGTGATGGCCTCGAGGCAGCTGGCGTCGGACTTGGCCAGATCGGCGAAGTGGATCACGATGCGGTAGCCGCCGTTTTCGGCCTCGCACCCCACCACCACGCCGCAGCAGTTCACCTGGACGGGCGGCTCGCGGGAGGCGGCCGCACGGATGGCCATCTCGAATTCGTAAATGGAAAACAGCGGGATCTCGCGCCGGGAAATGAATTTCATGCCCAAATGGCAGATATGAAGATCTTCCAGGGGGCCCAGGGGAGTTTCCGCATCCAGCGCCAAGGAGACGCTGTAATCGCCGAAGGAATAGGTTGTCGTCGTCATGTCTGCCGTTGTTTCCAAACCAAACCCCTCCGACATTCCGGAACCTACCGCACTCTGCCCGGCTGTCAAACGAGGGCCGCTCATTTTCTGTCCCCGAGCAGGCGGGCGCGGCAGCCTTCGTGGCGGCGGCGTTCGCGGGCGGCCCAGGCGGCGGCCTGCCGGACGCGCGCGCCGAGCGCCGGAAAGTCCAGGCCGGCCGGCGCGCCGAGATGCGTCTTGGCGGCCACGGCGGCATCGGGATCCCGGCCGGCCAGCTCGTCGAGCCGGGCTTTGACCTGATGATAGGCGTCGCGGAAGGGCATGCCGCCGGCAACCAGTTCGAGGGCGCGGTCGGTGGCAAACACCTCCGGGCCGAACGCCCGCCGCAGGGCCTTGGCATCCACCTGCAACCCGGCCAGCAGCGGCTGGAGAATGCGCAGCGACGAAACTGTCAGCTCGAATCCCTCCAGAAACGGCGCCTTGGTTTCCTGCAGGTCGCGGTTGTAGCCCGACGGCGCCGCGCGGACGATTTCCGCCACCAGGCCCGCATGGGCCAGCACCTTGGCGGCCTTGGCCCGCAGCAGTTCCAGCACGTCAGGGTTGCGCTTCTGCGGCATGATGCTGCTTCCGGTGGTGAATTCCGCCGGCAGACGGAAATAGCCGAACTCCGGCATCGAAAATAGAATCAGATCCTGCGCCAGGCGAGAGAGCGTCAGCATGATTTGCCCGAGCGCGGACAGGATGACCGACTCGATTTTACCCCGTGCCTGGTTGGCATGCAGCACATTGTGAACGGGCCGGGAAAATCCCAGCCGATCACTGACCCGCTGACGGTCAATGGGAACGGGCACGCCGTAGCTGGCGGCGGATCCCGTTGTTCAACTCATAGGCCGACTGCAGCCCTTCGATATCCTCCAGCAGTCCTTCCGCCCAGGCGGAGGCCCAGAGCCCCACGCTGGACGGCATGGCCGGCTGCATGTGCGTGCGGCCGACCATCGGCACCTTCCGGTGCGTGCGGGCCATGGCCAAAAGCGTACGGGCCAGTTCCGCGGCCGCGTCCACGGCCTCGAGCAGACGGCCCTTGGCGAACAGGCGCAGATCCACCGCCACCTGGTCGTTGCGGCTGCGGCAGACGTGCACCCGCCGGCCCAGGTCTCCCAGTTTTTCCGTCAGCCGGCGTTCCACCGCCAGATGGACATCCTGATCCTCCAGCGTAATGACAAATCGTCCGGCGGCGGCCTCTTCGGCGATGCGCGCCAATTCGGAGGCGATGCGCCGGGCTTCGGCGGGCTTCAGCAGCGGCGGCTGGACGGGAATGCGGCTGAGCATCTCGGCGTGCGCCGCCGTCCCCATGCAGTCGGCTTCGACGAGGGCCAGGTCCAGCACCCGGTCCTGCCCGGCCGTATAGGCCAGGACGCCGGCATCCACTTCCCCCACCGTCGTGCTGCGTCGCATCCTAGTGCTGGATCCGCTTGATCTTGAAAATGTGCTTTTCGGGCTCGGCCAGAAATTCCGGCGGCAGTTCAATGCGCACGGTCTTGCCTTTGTCGTCGTTGCTGGAAGGCGGCGGAATCGAGGTGGTCTCGGCGTTGGCGGCGGCGCTGGACGGCGAAGGCGAGGCGGGCTTCGGCGGCGGCGCCATCTGGCTCTTGGGCACTTCGATGATCCCGCCGGGAATCTCGAAACTCTTGCCGCAGACGGGGCAGTCGATGCTTTCTCCCGCCAGTTCCTCGGGCCCGTTCAGATCCTGTCCGCAGTGGGGGCATTTGAAATTGATGTCGGCCATGTTCGATTCCTCGCGGTTTGTGCTACGCCACTTTCACTCTATGTCAAAACCCTATCACGCCGGCGACGGCTTGGAAAGCCTCTTATGGGCGCTGGGAGATACCGGGCTGGAGGATGCCGGGCTCCGCCGCACGGCGGCGGGAACGGCCCCGTAGTGGATCTTCCACAGGCACAGACCGTGGCCGGGGGCGGTTTCCACGCGGGCGGTCCGCTGGCGGGCCTCCAGCAGAAGGCGCGTCTCCGCGGCGGACACCGCCCCCGTCCCCACCCGGATCAGATGCCCGGCCAGGCTTCGGACCATCTTGTAGAGAAACCCATCGCCCACGGCGGAAATCGTCACCACGGGCCCTTGCCGGCGAACCGACAGGCGCCAGAGGGTCCGAACCATTCCGCCGATGTCCCGGCGCGAATTGGCCGAAAACGACGCGAAGTCGTGGGTGCCCTCCAACTGGGCGGCCGCCGCTTTCATCGCCGCGATATCCAGGGGCCGCCGGACATGAAGCGCCTGCCGCCGATGCAGGGGACAGGCCACGGGCGCGTTCCAGAGCACATAGCGGTATTCCTTGCCGTTGGCGTCATAGCGCGCGTGAAAGTCCGGACGTGTCCGGCGCAAGGCCATCACGCGCACGGCATCCGGCAGCAGGGCATTCATGGCCCGAAGCAGCGGGACGGGCTCCCACGGCCGTGGCAGGTCGAAATGCGCCACCTGCGCGCGCGCGTGCACCCCGGTATCGG
>CAZHSS010000218.1:0-3141 GCA_964535205.1 uncultured Verrucomicrobiota bacterium | reverse complement strand
CAGCAGGGCCAGGCGCACGCGAAAGCGCATCAAGTCGGCTTCGAGCTGCTGCTGTGGTCGCTGGGCGTCATGCTCTTCACCCGTGCCGAACGCCGCCGCGACCGCCTGAAATCCCTGTTCAGCCCGCCGCTGCTCGCCCTGATCTTCAGCCTGGGCGTCGTGGCGGTCCGCGACCTGGTCCCGTGGCCCGCGCCGCCCCCCTGGCTGGCGCTCGCCGCAGGCACCTTCCGCAACGGACTGGCCACGCTCGGCGCCGCCACCATCGCGCTGTCGATGCTGGTGGCCGGCAGCCGCTTCGCCGTGCTGAAGTTCCAGACCATGCTGGGCTGGCGGGTCTGGCTGGTCTCCGCCATCCGGCTGCTCGCCGTCCCCCTGGTCGTCATCCCCCTGATCGGCCTCGTGCCCATGGACGCCACCGCCCGCGGCATCCTGTTCATTATCGCCGTCATGCCCTCCGCCATGGTCAGCGTGCTCTTTTCCGAACGCTACGGCGGCGACACCGACTTCATCGCCGGCGGCCTGCTCCTTACCCACCTCTGGGCCCTCGTCACCGTCCCCCTCCTCCTCGCCTGGGCCTTCTGATGCGGGAAATCCTGGAATAGACTTTATAAAGTCTGTTCCGGGACGGTTTCCACGCTATGAAAAATTTTTGTCCGGATTTTCCACGCCATGGAAAAATTTTTGGCCCGTTTTCCACGCTATGGAAAAAAACTTTCCACAGCGTGGAAAACTCAGGGCTCCGCGCCGAGCCGCTCGGCGAGCATCGGTCCCAGCGCCTCGATGTCGCCCGCCCCGATGATCAGGATCCAGTCGCCGGCGCGCCAGCGCGCCTCGATCCGCGCGGCGGCGTCGGCCAGATCCCGCGCCGGTTCGACCGGCGCGCCGCCGCGGCGGCGGAAATGCGCCATCAGATCGTCCGAGGTCCCCCCGGCCATCGGCGGCTCGCTGGCGGCATAGACCGGCAGCAGCACCACGCCGGCCACGCCCTCGAACGCCGGCGGGAATTCCGCGCCGAGGGCCCGGGTGCGCGTGTAGCGGTGCGGCTGGAACACCGCCCAGATCCGGCCGGCGCCCGCCTGGCGGGCCGCGGCGATCAGCGAGCGGATTTCCGACGGATGGTGCGCATAGTCGGCCACCACGCGGATACCGCGCGCGTGCGCCACCGGCTCGAAGCGGCGCCGGGGCAGACGGAATCCCGCCAGCGCCGCGCAGGCGTCGTCCAGGTCGATGCCGCCCTGCTGTCCGCACGCCGCCAGCGCCGCCAGCGCATTGAGCACGTTGTGGCGGCCGGTCAATTGGAGCCAGGCTTCGCGCCGCCGGCCGTCCGGCGCCCGCACCGCGAAGCGCGTGCCGCCGGGACCCGCCTCCAGCACCTCTCCCCGGTACTCCGCCTCTTCGGCAAATCCGAACGAGATGCCGCCGACGGCCCGTCCGAGCCGCGCCGCCTCGGGATCGTCCGCGCCGGCCACCACGACGCGCGCCTGGCGCGCAAAGGCTTCAAAGCATTCCACCATGCCGGCCCGCGACTCGAAATGCTCCATGTGGTCGAATTCGATGTTCGTGATCACGGCGATGTCGGGCGCGTAGTTCGACAGGGTCCCGTCGCTTTCGTCGGCTTCGATGACCAGCCAGTCCGACGTGCCGGCGCCGGCCGGAGCGCCGTCCGGCGGCAGTTCCCCGCCGATGCACCACGACGCGTCCACGCCGCACGACCGCAGCAGATGGGCGGTCATCGAGGAGGTGGTGGTTTTGCCATGCGACCCGGCCACGGCGAGGGTTCGCCAGCGCTCGGCCAGCACCGGCAGGACCTGTCCGCGGCGGTACAGCGGAATGCCCAGCGCCTCCGCGGCCCGGCGCTCGGGATGATCCGGCGCCAGCGCCGGGCTGTACACCGCCCAGTCCGCCCGGGCCAGGTGGGCGGGATCGTGACCCGTCACGGCGGGAATGCCGCACGATCGCAGCCAGTCCAGGGTTCGCGGGGCGCCCGCGTCGCAGCCGTCCACCCGCAGGCCCCGGGCGGCCAGCAGGCGCGCGACGCCGGCCATGCCGATGCCGCCCGCGCCCATCAGGTGCACGCGCGAACCCCGGGCGCCGATCCAGCGCCGCAGGTCATCGCGCCAGCCGCTGCCGTTCGCCGCCGTCATGGCTTCCGGGCGCTGGATTCCACCAGCGAGGCCAGGGCCTGCGTGCCGTTGCGGACGCCCTCGCGCCGGGCGGCTTCGCGCATCCGCTCCAGGCGCTCGGGTCGCTCCACCGTCTGCGCCAGATAGGCCTCCAGCCAGCCGGGCGTCAGCGCCGATTCCTCCACGACGTCGGCCGCGCCGCACTTCTCCAGCGCGCGCGCGTTGGCGGTCTGGTGGTCCATGGCCGCCAGCGGATACGGCACGAAGAGCGCCGGCACGCCGAAGAACGCCAGCTCGGCGCAGGTCGAGGCGCCCGCCCGGCAGATGGCGAGATCCGCGGCGTGATACAGCGGGGCGAGATACTTGGTGAAGGCGATCACGTCGGCCTCCACGCCGGCGGCGCGGTAGCCGTCGCGCACGGCGGACTCATCCTGCACGCCCGTCAGGTGCGTGACGTGGATCTCCACGCCCGCGCGCTTCAGGCGTCCGAGCGTCTCGACGAGCACTTCGTTCAGGCGGTGGGCCCCCATGCTGCCGCCCGCCACCAGCAGGCGGAACGGCGAGTGCACGGCCCGGGCGCGCGGCGGCAGGGCCGCCGCCGCTTCCGTCAGTTCTTCGCGGAGCGGCAGGCCGACCACGGTGATCCGTCCGCGGCGCAGATGGAACCGGGTTTCCTCAAAGCCGGCGGCCACGGCGGCGGCCGAGCCCGCAAACAGCCGCACCGCCCGCCCGGGGATTACGTTGGCTTCGTGCAGCACAATGGGCACCCCCAGGAGGCGCGCCGCGCCGCAGGGCCCGACCGACGCGTAGGAGCCCATCGCCAGCAGCACGTCCGGGGGATTCCGGCGCATCAGCGCCCGGCACCGGCGCACCGCGCGTGCCAGATGCCACGCCGCGCCCAGGGACTTCAGGGAAACGCCGGACGGCAGACCCCTCGCCGCCACCTGCACCACGGGACCGTCCCAGTCCCGCAGCGCGGCTTGTTCGGTGTCCCGTCCCGTCAGCCACAGGGTCACGT
>CAZHSS010000217.1:0-3152 GCA_964535205.1 uncultured Verrucomicrobiota bacterium | reverse complement strand
TCCGCCAGATGCGCAACGGCTTCGGCGGCATGATGGCCTTCGACGTCGGCCGCACCCAGGCCGATGCCAAGCGCTTCGTCTCCGCCCTGAAAACCATCCGCCACGCCGTCAGCCTCGGCTCCACCGAGTCGCTGATCTGCATTCCCTTTCTCACCACGATGCTCTACATGCCCCCCGAGCGCCGCACTTCTTTCGGCGTCCGCCCCCACAGCGTCCGTCTCTCTGTCGGCGTCGAACCGAGCGCCGACCTCCTCGCCGACCTCGACCAGGCCCTGCGCCGGATCCAGCGGCCCCACTCCGCCAAACGCAAATAGAAAGGCCCCCTGATGACCATCCTGATCGTCTTCAACCGCCCGCCGTACGACGGCACCGACGTGACCTGGAACGGCCTGCGGCTCGCCGGCACTCTCGCGAAAGCGGGCCATGACGTCCGCCTCTTCCTGATGAACGACTCCGTGGACATGGCCCGCGAAAGCTGCCGGGCCCCGGCCGGCTACGACCAGGATCTCGTCGCCATGCTCAAGGAGCTGATCGCTCAGGGCCTGGCCGTCAAGGTCTGCGGCACCTGCATGGCCCGCTGCGGCATCCACCGGAACGAGCCCTACTACGCCGGCGCGAACAAGGCGACCATGGCGGAACTGGCCGAGTGGGTCGCCGACAGCGACCGCGTCCTGACGTTTTGAATCCAGCGGGGGCGGATCCCCCGCGAATACCGGAAGGAAACCCCACATGAAGAAATCCGACATTGTCATCATCGGCGGCAGCGCGGCGGGGCTGACCGCCGCCATCACGGCCCGGCGCCACAATCCCGCCAAAAGCATTCTCGTCATCCGGCGCGAAGAACAGGTGCCGATCCCCTGCGGCATCCCCTATATCTTCGGCACCGTTGGCGATCCGGCCAAGAACCTGATGCCTGACGCCCTGCTGGAGAAGAACCGGATCGATCTGCTGGTGGCCGAGGCCACCCGCCTGGATCCCGCCGCCAAGACCGTGGAGACCGCCGCCGGTCCCGTCGCCTACGACCGCCTGGTGCTGGCCATGGGCTCCTCCCCCTCTTCCCCGCGCATCCCCGGGGCCGATCTCGACGGCGTGTTTTCCGTCCGCAAGGATGTCGCCTATCTGCGCCGGATGCAGGAGCATGTGGCCGGCGCCCGGCACATCGTCGTGATCGGCGGCGGGTTCATCGGCATCGAACTGGCTGACGAAATCAACAAGCTCGGCGGCAAGCAGGTCACCATTGTCGAAGTGGCCGATCACTGCCTCAACCTGGCCTACGACCCCGAATTCTGCATCCGCATGGAAGAACACGTCCGGGCCCGCGGCGTCGTCCTCCGCACCAGCACCCGCGTGGAGCGCATCGAAGGCGCCGGGCGCGTGGAACGCGTCGCGCTGGCCGGCGGCGAATCCCTGCCGGCCGACGCCGTCATTCTGGCCGTGGGGGCCGTCCCCAACGCCGAACTTGCCCGCGCCGCCGGCATCGAAGTCGGCCGCCGCACCGGCGCCGTCAAGGTGGACCAGACCATGCGCACCTATGTCGCGGATGTCTTCGCCTGCGGCGACTGCGCCAAGAAAATTTCCTTCTTCGCCGGCGTCCCCTCCCATCTGCGCCTGGCCTCGATCGCCACCGCCGAAGCCCGCATCGCCGGCGCCAACCTCTACGGCATCCGGCGGGAAAACATCGGCACCGTCGGCGTCTGGTCCACGGCCGTCGGCGATCTGGCCATGGGCACGGCCGGCCTCACCGAGTCCATGGCCCGCAACCAGGGCTACGACACCATCGCCACCGCGGTCGAAGGCCCCAACCGGCATCCCGGCGGCATGCCCGGCGCCACCTCCACGATGGTCAAGCTGGTCTTCGAGCGCCATTCCGGCGTGATTCTCGGCGGCCAGGTCGCGGGCGATGTCGCCGCCGGCGAAATCATCAACATGCTCTCCGCCTGCATCCAAAGCCAGATGACGGCCGACCAGATGGCGACTTTCCAACTCGGCACGCACCCCCTGCTGACCGCCTCCCCCGTCGCCTACCCCATCGTCAACGCCGCCGAACTGGCCATCGCCCGGGCCAAGGAAGGCTGACCCGCCGCGCATGTCCGCGCCCCGTTCCATGACCGCCGATCAGCTGGACCGGATCCGGGACTGGCTTCTGGCCTTCGTGGAATCCTACCGGGCCGCCGACGGCGTCCTGCCCGCAGCCGTCGCCCTCAAGCTCGACCACATCCGGCGCGTCGCGGAAAACGCCCGCGACATCGCCCGGGATCTGGACTGGAGCCCGGACGACGTGCGCCTCGCCGAGGCCCTCGGCTGGCTCCATGACGCCGGCCGCTTCGCCCAGTTCGGGGAATTCGGCCACTTTCACGATGCCTCATCCTTCAACCACGGCCACCGCGGCGCCGACCTCGTCCGCGAGTCCGGCGTGCTGGACGGCCTGGACGAAGAATCCGGCGGCTGCCTCTTCGACGGCATCCGCCACCACAACGCCAAGACCCTGCCGGAAGAGCTGCCGCCCGCCCGCCGCGCCTTTCTTGACCTGATCCGCGACGCCGACAAACTCGACATTTTCCGCGTCGTAGCCGAAGGCCTGGAACGCAACGGATTCCGCGAGCTCGCGGATATGTGGCCGCACATCCAACTCGACGGTCCCGTCAATCCCCTCCTGCTCGGCGACATCCGCGCCCGGAACAAAGGCGATGTCGCCCATGTGGAATCCCTAGCCGATTTCCTCCTGCTCGAAGCCTCCTGGCTCTGCGAGCTTCATTTCGCCCCCGCCCGCGCCCGCGCCCGCCGCGCGCGCGTCCTCGACACCCTCGCCGCCCATCTCCCCGCCGATCCGGATGTCCGCGCCGTGCTCGACAACATCCGCCGCTTCCTGGAATCCGCTCCATGCTGAAAAGCTTCCATCTCTGCGATACCCACCGCTGGCGCGTCCGGCGATACCGGCACGTCGACTTCCAGCCAGGCCTCAATCTGCTGATCGGCCCCAACGGCACCGGCAAAAGCACCCTGCTGCGCACCATCGCCTCCTGCACCCACTGCCGGCGCATCGAAGACGGCCCCACCGAGTATGCGTTCTTCGACGCCGAGCGCATGAACCCCCGCCACGCCGACGCCCCCGTCCGCAAGGTCACGACGCGCTGATCAGAACGATCCCTGAG
>CAZHSS010000216.1:0-3159 GCA_964535205.1 uncultured Verrucomicrobiota bacterium | reverse complement strand
CGCCGAAAGTTCGATATCCAGGCCTACCTGGATCGATGGCTCGGCCCACGGGACCCGCCGGACGGAAAGGAAAACCCATGAACGAAACCGACAAACAGCTCGATCTGCTGGGCCTGTTCCATTTCATTCTCGGCGGACTGACCGCCCTGTTCGCCTGCCTCCCGCTCATCCATGTCGGCGTCGGCGCCGCCCTCCTGCTGGGCACCTTCGATTCCGGCGAAGCCGCCCCCCGGTTTGTCGGCTGGATCTTCGTTATCATGGGCAGCCTCTTTGTGCTCGGCGGCTGGGCGCTGGCCGCCGCCATGGTCGCCGCCGGCCGCATGCTCCGGCGACGGAAGTCCCGGACAGCCTGCCAGGTCATTGCCGCCCTCGAGTGCCTCCTGATGCCTCTCGGCACCCTTCTGGGCGTCTTCACCCTCATGGCCCTCTCCCAGGACCGCGCGCAGGAACTCTTCGACGCCCCGCCCGCCCCGCCCGCGGCCTAGAGCATATTCATGTATTCTGTAGCCGCAGAATCCGACCGGGACGAGGTCGTCCCGGCTCCAAACAGCCACTGAATCCTTGTCTTTGGAGCCCCCGACGACCCCGTCGGGGGGTATGGAGCGGCTATGGCATTATTTAAAGTGCTCTAGCCTGCGCGGGCCCATCGCAATCCGGTACATCAGAACCGGAATCAGCCTGCGGGCATGGACGGGCTGTTTTGAGCTGTCATCCCAAGCGTGTCGAGGAATCCCGGTTCTTCTCATCGTCATGTCGAGCGTAGTCGAGACACTTGTCCCGCCACCGCGGGATCTCGGCCTCACCCCTCCGGTTCGCCTGCGGGATCCGGTTTGATATCCCCCTCAAAGAGGTTGGCCGCCGCAAGCCGTTTTGCTAGCGTTTCTCCATAAAACGCGCCCGCAGACGGGCGACGGGAGAAATCAAATGAAACGAATCCTGATCGTGTGGAGCCTGGCGGCCGCTGTGGCCGTCTGCGGATGCGGCAAAAAAGCCGGCGAAAAAGCGGGCGAAAAACTCGCGGAAAAAATGCTCGAGAAAGCCCTCTCCGCGGAAGGCGTGGACGCCAAGGTCAACCTCTCCGAGGACGGCATGAGCTTCCGCACCACCGATGCCGAAGGGCGGCAGGCCGACGTCAAGGTGGAAGGCGACACCGTGACCATCCAGGGCGCGGACGGCACCACCACCTTCCGCTCCGCCGGCGCCGGCCAGATGCCCGGCGATTTTCCCAAGGACGTCTTCGTCTATCCCGGCGCCGACGTCGTCGCCTCCATGACGTATCCCGGCGGCGTGAACCTGGCCCTGGAAAGCGCCGACCCCGTCCAGGACGTCATTGCCAAATCCAAGTCCGCCATGACCGGCCTGGGCTGGGCCGAAAAGTCGCATCTGGGCATGGATGACGTCGCCATGCTGTCCTATACCAAGGACACCCGCACCGTCAGCCTGATCATCCAGCAGGACAGCGGCAGCCCCACCGCCATCAACATCACCATCGCCGAAGAAACCGGATCCGACTAGAGCCATTTCATAAATGATGTAGCCATGATCAATCCATCATCCCGGCTCACCCGGAGGGTTCGCCCTACCCAAGACCTGCCCCATCCGGCCTTATGGTAGGGCGAGGCGTCCCTGCCGAGCCGGGCTGTTGGAGCGCTACATGTCTATTGTAACTGCTCTAGACCCGGCCCGTTTTTCACCGGGCGCAGACCCGGGGCAGATCCCGCCACCTGGCCGGAGAGGCGGCGGACCGGTGATGCTGGCGCATGCGCCAGGCATCGCTCTGCATCTCGCTCCCGTACCGGAGCCGCCGGTGCATCGGCGAACGGTTCAGCGCATCCAGGCATTTCATCAGGCGGTCCGTCCGGGCGCTGTCGCCGGGGGCCTCCGCAAACAGCAGCCCCTGCGCCGCGTGCTCCGGCACCAGATCCGCCAGCAGCACGCCCGCGCGCTGATACGCGAAGCCCGGCCGGAAAATGCGCTCCAGCCCGCGCTGCGCGCCGCGCACCAGCCGGCCTGAATCACCCGTGGCCGGCTCCAGCGCCAGCGTCGCCCCGTTGGCGTACGCCGGCCCCTTCACGTCAAACGGACTGGTGTGCACAAACACCGACAGCGCCCCCGCGCGGAGCCGCCGGGCCCGCAGCTTTTCGCCGGCGCGCGCCGCAAACGCCGTCACGGCCGCCTCCACCTCCTCCCGCCGCGTCAGCCGCCGGCCGAAACTGCGCGACACCAGAATCTGCCGGCGCGGCGGCGGCGCCATCTCCATCGGCAGGCACGACACCCCGGACAGTTCCCGCGCCGTCCGTTCCAGCACCACGCCGAACACCGCCCGCAGCCGGGCGGGATCCGCTTCCGCCAGCGCCCGGGCATGGACGATGCCCATGGCGCGCAGCCGCGCCCCCAGTCGCGTTCCCACGCCCCAGACCTCCTCGACCGGCAGCGCCGCCAGCGTGTCCGCCGGCGCGGGCCATTGCGTCCAGTCCAGCACCGGCACTATCCCCGCCGCCCCCTTCTTCGCCAGCCGGTTCGCCACCTTCGCCAGGGTCTTGGTCGGCGCCAGCCCCACCGACACCGGAATTCCCGTCCACTGCTTCACCGTCCGGACCATCTCCCGTCCCAGCGCCAGCCGGTCGCCTCGGAATCCCTCCAGGTTCAGGAAACACTCGTCGATCGAATAGACTTCCATCTCCGGGACGAACCCCGCCAGCACCTGCATGACGCGCCGGGACAAATCGCCGTACAGCGCATAGTGAGACGAAAACACCGCCACCCCGCGCGACCGGAACCGCGCCTCCACCTTGAACCACGGAGCCCCCATCGCGACCCCCAGCGCCTTGGCTTCCCGGCTGCGGGCAATCACGCAGCCGTCGTTGTTCGACAGCACCACGATCGGCCGGCCCTCCAGCGCCGGCGCAAACACCCGCTCGCAGGAGGCGTAGAAATTGTTGCAGTCCGCGAGCGCAAACATGCCCCCTCCCGTCAATACGACCGGATGGCATGCGCCACCACGCCCCAGACGACCAGTTCCTTCCCTTCGCAAAAGACAATGGCCGGATACGCCGGGTTTTCCGCCTCCAGCCGGACCCCTCTGCGGCCCTTGCGCAGCCGTTTCACGGTCAGTTCCCCGTCCACCACGGCCACGACGATAGAGCCGTCGCGGGCCTC
>CAZHSS010000215.1:0-3168 GCA_964535205.1 uncultured Verrucomicrobiota bacterium | reverse complement strand
TAGCTGCGCCCGTTGGGCGCGGGGCTGTTGATTCAATTCCCGGCTCCATCGGGAATGGCTACACGAAATCGTAATACGCTCTAGTCTCCCTGCCCACCGTAATAGGAACGAAGGAGGACAATCACAGCTTCAGGTCTCGGTTCTGCGCCCCCCCCGCCCCGGCGTCACGCGAACCGAAAAACACCGTCGCGGCTATTCGCCGCTGGCGTGGGTGTCTGCCGGCAGCCGCCCCAGCAGGCGCAGCAGGCCATCGAGAATGGTGATGGGATGCGGCGGACAGCCGGGAATGTACAAATCCACCGGGACGATCGAATCCGCGCCGTTGCGCACTTCGTCATGGCCGGCATAGGGCCCGCCGGAGATGGCGCAGGCGCCAACGGCAATCACAATCCGCGGCTCGGGCAGCGCGTCGTAGGTTTTCTTGAGCGCCAAAGCCATGTTTTCCGTGACCGGCCCGGACACCAGCAGGCCGTCCGCATGCCGCGGGGAGGCCACCACCTGAATGCCGAAGCGCCCCAGGTCAAACACCACCGTGGAGAGCACATTCGTATCGGCTTCGCAAGCCCCGCACCCGCCGGCGCAGACCTGGCGCAATTTCAACGACCGCCCGAACAGGCTTTTCATCCGGGCGTCAAGGGCGGCGGCGAGTTTCCGCTCCCCTTCCCCGGCCACGAGGTCCTCGCGCATCCGCGCCGCCAACCGGTGATCGCGGGTGAAGCGCAGCGCGCCGTGCGGACACGCCGCCGCACAGCCGCCGCAGAACAGGCACCTGCCCATATCGATGCGCACCTGGCCGTTTTGCCGCGTGATCGCGCCCACGGGACATGCCGCCGCGCAGTCGGCGCAACCGTCGGGACACTTTTCGGGCGCCAGTTCCGGCCGCCCCCGGAACCGGTCGGGCAGCACCGGAGGCGCGGCAGGATAGCCCACCGTGCGGTGTTTCTGACGAAGACGTTCAAGCAGCGCCCGGATCATAGGTCATGCCCGCCGTAGGAAAGATTGAAGCTCTTGTTGCACAGCGGAAAGTCCGATATTTCCATGCCGCGAAGGGCCAGGGCCAGCCCCATCCAGTTGTGGAACGAGGGATCCACCACCTTGTAGCGGGCGAACCGGCCGGCGGCATCCGTTTCCGCCACATGAACAATTTCTCCGCGCCAGCCTTCGCTGATCGAAACCACCAGTGCATTCGGCGCCGGCAACCCGCAGGGCGCAGCAATCGGGCCGGCCGGCAACGCCGCGAGCTGACGGCGGATCAGCTCCGCCGATTGCCGGATTTCCAGCCAGCGCACGTAGGCGCGCGCAAAGACATCGCCGCTTTCCTGCACGGCGACCGGTCCGCACGTGACGTCCTCTCCCTCGACCGGAAAATCTCTCCGGCTGTCCATGTCGCGGCCGCTGGCGCGGGCCGCCGGCCCGACCATGCCCAGTTCGATCGCCGTGGCCAGCGAAACGATCCCCGTGTGTTCAAAGCGCGCCAGCACGGATGGCGTCTCCCATAGAAGAGTCACCGCGCCGGCCACGTCCCGGAACGTGGCGTCCAGCCGCTGGCGCAGTTCCGCCACCCGGGCCGGGTCCGCGTCAAAAGCCACCCCGCCGGGACGAACCAGGCCGCGCCCGAACCGGCTGCCGCACAGCAGGGCCGTCAGGTTTAGGAAATCGCCCCGAAGGCGTCCGCAGAACGAAGCCGTCGGCAGATAGCCGATGTCGCCGGCCAGCGCCCCGAGATCGCCGGTATGGTTGGCCAGCCGCTCCAGTTCCAGCGCTACCGCCCGCAGCGCCCGGGCGCGCGCCGGCACCCGGCAGCCCGCCAGCGACTCCACCGCGCGGCAATAGGCCAGCGCATGGCCGATCGTCGTGTCGCCCGCCAGCGTCTCCATGTGGTGGATCGTGCGCGGATGCGGACCGCCCATCAGGGCGCGTTCGATGCCGCGGTGCTGATAGCCGAGCGAAATTTCCAGGTGCAGGACCTGCTCGCCGTGGCATTGGAAGCGGAAGTGGCCCGGTTCGATGATGCCCGCATGCACCGGGCCCACCGCCACTTCATGTATCCCTTCGCCTTCCATCCGGAAGAACTCCATCACCGACGGCTTCGGAGCGTCTGTCCCGGAGCGGCCCCAGACATCGCGGCCGGGCCGGAACGAGCGGTGAAACCGCAGGGGCTTGAGCCAGGGATGCCCGGCCGGCAGCACGCCCCACTGCTCGGCCACCTCCCGCTCGAAGGCCCCCGCCTGCGGACAATCCGTCGTCAGGGCCGGATAGGCCTCGCCGGGATCCGCGGCGAGAAGGCTCAGCGTTCCCTCCCGGTCGTCGGCCAGCACGGCAGTCAGGTGGATGCCGCCCCCGGGCCGCGGCGATCCGTATAAGGCCGCGATTCGCCGGCCCGCCTCGACCGCCTCGAGAACGCCGCGCCGGAACGCGGGCATGTCCGCCTCCGGAATCCGCGATACCGGAACCGCCTCCAGATGCCGAAAACGGACGGCATTCATGGCGCGCACCCTCCCAGCAGCCGGGCCGCATGCCCCAGCAGGTCATTCAATCCGCTTGGAATCCACAGGCCCAGCCAGAGAGAGGCTGTCAGCAGGACCAGGGCGGGCCCCCAGGCCGCCAGGCGTTCGCGGCGCCCGACGGGCTCAAACCCGTCGGGGACGGGTCCCAGCGCCATGCCCAGAAACGTCCGCGCCATGCCGGCAACCGCCACGGCCAGCGCCAGCAGCGCCGCCACGGCCATCCATTCCCGCCCCGGCGCGAAGGCCGCCCGCAGCATCGTGAATTCGCTGGCGAATGTGCCGAAGGGAGGCGTCCCGGTAATCGCCAGCAGCCCCGCCAGCCACAGCGCCCCGCTGACCGGCAGGAGACACAGCGCACCCCGGGTCCGGGCGACTTGCTTGGTCCGGTAGGCGGCCAGCAAATTGCCGGCCACCATGAACAGAGCCGCCTTGACCAGCGAATGATTCACCGCATGCAGCAGCGCGCCGTACAACGCGGCGCCGCCCAGCCCCGCCCCCAGCGACAGCAGCCCCATGTGTTCCACGCTCGAATACGCCAGCAGACGCTTGTAGTCGGCCTGATTCACCAGAAAGGCGGCGGCGATTCCCATGGACAACAGTCCGAATCCCGCCAGCAGGTTCCCGCTGAACTCCACCGGATCGCCCACCTTCAGGCCCGTCG
>CAZHSS010000214.1:0-3186 GCA_964535205.1 uncultured Verrucomicrobiota bacterium | reverse complement strand
CCGCCACCAGCCCGGACGGCGCGGCGCGCCGTCCCTACCTGGCGGCCACGTGATTATATTGGCCGCCGGAGGAACCTGCACCGAACCTGTACCAAATCGCAGATGCGCCCGAGAAAATGTATAGTTATTGCAATATGTATACATATTGCAATAACTATAATATTCCTCTTTTCCCCTTCTCCTGCAGTTCCGGGGATTTTCAGGCCGGCGCGGGAACGGACTCGGCCGGCTCCCCGCCACGGAACTTTACCGAGACGATCTTGGATATGCCCTGTTTTTCCATCGTCACGCCGTACAGCGCATCGGCGGACCCGATGGTCTGGCGGTTGTGCGTGATGATGATGAACTGGGTTTTGTCAATGAAGCCCTTGAGCATTTCGAGGTAGCGGGCGATGTTGCTGTCGTCGAGCGCGGCGTCTAGTTCGTCCGTCAGGCAGAAGGCACTGGGCTTGACCTTGAACAGGGAGAACAGCAGGGCGACCGCAGTCAGGGTGCGCTCGCCGCCGGAGAGCAGCGAGACGGTCTGCAGCTTCTTGCCGGGCGGCCGGGCGATGATCTCGATGCCCGATTCCAGCACGTTTTCCTCGTCCACCAGCACCAGTTTGGCGTTGCCTCCGCCGAACAGCTGCTTGAACAGCTCCTGGAAGTTCTCGTTGACCTGGTTGAAGGTCTCGGTGAACAGCGACGTGGTCGTGTCGTTGATCTTGCGGATCAGGTCCAGCAGCTGCTGCTTGGCATTGACCAGGTCGTCGTTCTGCTGGCTGAGGAAGGCGAAGCGTTCCTCCAGCTCCTGGTGTTCCTCGATGGCGACCAGATTGACCGGCCCCATGCTCTGGAGCTTGGTGCGGATTTCCGCGACCAGCGTTTCCAGGGCCTCGCGGTCTTCGGGGGCCGTTCCTTCCTCCCACTCGGGGGGCTTGGCCTTGAGCACATCGGCCGGCTGCAGGCCGTAGTCGGCGCTCATGCGCTCGACCAAATTCTGGCGGTGCAGACGCTGGCGGGCGAGCTGAATGTCCACCGCATTGCGCTTTTCGCGGACGGCATCCAGCTCGGCGCGGCGGGCATGCAGATCGGCATCGCTCTTGGCCAGCTCCGCATTGCGGCTTTCGCGCTGGGCGCGGGCCTCCTGCAGCTCCGTCTGCCGGGCGGTCAGTTCGGCCTCCAGCGGGGCAATCTGGCCTTCGGCCTCGGCCGAGGCCGTGGTCAGCGCGGCGATGCGCTCCTGGTAGGAATCGATGCCGGCGGCGCGCTCGCGAATCAGGGTTTCCAGTTCGCGCAGCCGGGCCTCGAGCGGCTCCCCGCGCGACCGCAAATTCTCCACCTGCTGCTTGTAGCCGGACAGCGCCACGCGGCACTCCGTGGCCGCTTCGAGCAGGGAATTCCGCTCGTCCTCGAGCCGGCGCAGCTGTTCGGTATCGGCGGCATTCTGCGAGCGCACTTCGGCCTGGCGCGTGCGGATGGATTCCATTTCGCCGGACATGTCCGCGCGCCGCTGGGTGCCCGCACCGGTCTTCTGAACCAGAGCCTCCAGCTCCCAGCCGATGGTTTCGGCGCGCTCGCGCGCCTGCTTGGCCTCCCGCTCCACCATGCGGATTTCGCCCTCGGCCAGGGCCATCTCCCGGCGGTGGGCTTCCAGCGCCGCCTGGGCCGCCGCCAGGCTTTCGCGGGCCGCGATTTCGTCCTGCTGCAGAGAATCAGCCCGCGCGCGCCGGTCGGCCGCTTCCCGGCGCAGCCGCGCCAGGTCTTCCGTCCATTCGGCCAGCTGATGCTCGCGCGCCAGCGGATTGGCATCGCTTTCGCCCGGCGCCCAGAATTCCACGCTGCCGTCGGCGCGCGCCACGATGCCATCGAGCGTCACCAGCGTCAGGCCCTCCGGGATGACGGCCGGCACGTCGGCGGCCGCGGGCACGACCCGCACCCCGCCCAGGAGGCGCCGCAGCAGCCCGGCCAGTTCCTCCGGAGCCTTCACATGGTCCAGCAGCGGGACTCCGGGCCCCTCCGCGATCGGGGCCGAACCGCCGGCCACCGGCAGCAGGCGGACCGCACCGCCCCGGGAGGCCTGCAGCTGCCGGGCGATTTCCAGCGCCCCCGCGGCATCCGTCACCAGCACCGCATCCAGCCACGAGCGCAGCACGGCTTCCAGCGCAAGCCGGTGGGATTTGCCGGCCCGTACCTTTTCGGCCAGCGCCCCCAGGATGCGTTTGGGATCCACGCCGGGAACCGGCTCGTTTTCCAGCAGTTTTTTCGCCCCGGTGGAAAACCCCCGGCTTTCGGCCCGGCTCTTCGCCAGCAGGTTCACCTGCGCCTCGCGCGCCGCCGCCTCCGAATCCAGGCCGGAGATTTCCCTCTGGAGCGCGGCGAGCTGGTCCGCCCTGCCGGCCTGCGACTGCATCAGGTCCTCGACCTGGCGCCGGGCCTCGTCGGCACCGGCCTGCTTCTGCTCCTGCTGGCCCGCCATGAGGCCCAGGCGCTCCTCGTAGGACTCCACCGCCCGCTCGGCCTCGGCTTTTTCGGCCGCAAAGCGCTCGCGCCGGATCAGGTCCGTGCGCTCGCGGGCCTCGATCTCGTTCCATTCGTTCTGCAGGCGGGTCAGGCGGGTTTCAAGATCCAGCGCCTCGGTGCGCAGCGCCTGCAGGCATTCGCGGACTTCCCCCGTCCGGCGGTCGTGGCCCGCCAGCGCGGCCTGGCGCTGCTCCAGCTCGGCCCGCGCGGTTTCGTGCGAATCCGTCGCGGCAATCAAATCCTTCTTCAGCGCGTCGAGTTCGGCCTGATGGCGGGCCAGGCTGGCGCGGGCGCTCTCCGTCTCGCGGGAATCGCGCTGCGACAGCGTCTCCAGTTCCTGCGCGCGCTCCTGGTTGACGCGGATCAGTTCGCGCGCGCGCGACAGCGCCCCGGTCGCCTCGGCGGCGGCGTCCATCGCGGCGGCAATCCGCCCTTCGACTTCGGCCATGTGCCGGCGCAGCTCGTTGGCGCGGGTTTCGGCCTCCTCCACCCCGGCGCGAAGCTCTTCTTCGCGGGCGGCATGGGTTTTCAGGTCGGCCTCGAGCGCCGCCAGCGACGCATCCAGTTCGCCCAGGCGGTCCTTCGCCAGCCAGACGTCGCAGCCGCGCAGCTGGTCCTGGAGGCTCTTGTACCGGCGGGCCTTGCCCACCTGCCGCTGCAGCGAAATGATCTGGCGCTTGACTT
>CAZHSS010000213.1:880-3276 GCA_964535205.1 uncultured Verrucomicrobiota bacterium | reverse complement strand
GACGCTGCATCGCCAGCCGCGCCTGCTGACCATCGAAGGCGGCGAGGGCGCGGGGGAGGCGGAGTTCGCGGATGACGGCGAACAAAGCCTGTTCGGGCTTGGCGAGGAGCTGGTCTTCGAGGAACGAGGGATCGGGGACGGGTTCCTTGGAGGGGGTGGCGAGACGCACGAGGCGGGTGAACAGGCCGGTGACGGGCAGGAGGAGGATCGTGGCGGCGACCATGACAAAGGTATGGAGATTGGCGGCCTGGCGCAGGAGGCTGCCGGGGGCGGAGGTCTCGCAGGCCCAGACCACGAGGGGCCAGGCCAGCAGGGCGAGGGCGACGTTGGCGAGATTGAACAGCAGGTGGCCGATGGCGACGCGCCAGGCGCCGATGCGCATGGGCAGCGCCGCCATGATGGGGACGATGCAGGTGCCGATGTGCGCGCCGAGGATGACGACGGCGACCTGATGGAATTCGGTGAAGACGCCGGCTTTGACGAGGGCGAAGCACAGGCCGATCATGGCGCCGGAGGACGTCAGCAGGGCGGTCAGGAGGGCGGACAGGCCCACGCCGAGAAGGCGATAGGTCCAGACATCGCCCCGGATGTGGGAAAGGAAGGGGGCAAAGGCCTCTTTGTGGGGGGCGATGCCGGCGGAAATGGTTTCCATGCCGAGGAACAGCAGGCCGAATCCAATGAGGGCACCGCCGAGCTTGCGCCAGCGGTCGGAGGGAATCAGGGCGTCGAGGAGGAACCCGATGCCGATGGCGGCCCAGCAGTAGTCGGCGATGTGGAAGGAGATGAGCTGCATGGACAGCGAGGTGCCGATGTTGGCGCCGAAGACGGGGGCGATGGCCTGGGAAAGGGTCATGACGCCGGCGTTGACGAAGCCGGCGAGCATGGCGACGGCGGCGCCGGAATGCGCCAGGAAACCGACCGTGGTGCCGAAGACGGCGCCGTGGGCCCGGCTGCGGGTGGCGCGGGCCAGGATGGAGCGCAGGGAGCTGCCGGCGGCGGCGCGGAGGCTGCCGGTCATGACGTGCATGCCGTAGATGAACAGACTCAGGCCGCCAAGGACCTGGAAGAGCAAGAGAACGATTTCCTGGGTTTTCATGATTCAATCAACGGTTGGGGCCGGTTCCGGCCGGCAGGGTTGCGGCACGCCGACCAAACTGAGTACGTTATCAAAATCAGGGAGGGGGTCAAACGTCGTCTTCGTCCTGCAGGCGGGAGCGGAATTCGCGGGGATCGACCAGGGGCTGGGGTTCGGGCTCCGGATTGAATTCGGCATGCTTGCCGAGTTTGGAGCGCTTGATCCAGAACTGGGGTTCTTTTTCGGCCAGGGCGATGTTGCGGGCGTGGCGGACGATGCGGTCGAGCGCAACGATGTATTCGCTGAAATACATGCCGGCGACGGGGGTCATGGCGCGGCGGAACACCTCCTCGTTGAAATGATTGCGGGTGGCGAGGCTGCCCTGCATGTAGTCGTCGCGGGCGGCGAGGAGGCGGTCGGCGACCGCGGCGCGGTCCTCCAGGTCGGGGTCGAAGGACTGGATCAGGAGCTTGAAGACGTGCCGGACGGCCTCGTAGAGCTGGAAGAAGAGGCTGAAGGAAAGCCGGTCGACGATGGCGCCGGAAGATTGTTGACGGCGCAGGGACAGGGTGCACAGGGTCTCGATATGGTCGCCGATGCGTTCGAGGGCGGACATGCTGCGGTCGATGTATTGAACGAAAATGGCCTGTCGCTTGGAGAGGCGGCGGCGGGTCAGCCGGGCGAGGTAGTCCTTCATGGCCAGCTTGATTTCGTTGATGGCCTGTTCATTGAGGCGAATGGCCTGGACATCCCGGGAGGTGTGCGAAAACAGGATGGTTTCGCCGGCCAGGCGGAGGCTTTTGGCGGCGAGGCGGGCGACGCGGCGAAGTTCGGCGAGGCAGGCGGCGATGGCCTGTTCGGGGGTGGCGAGAAGCTCCGGCCGGAGGAACGACGGTTCGGGCGGCGGGGTGAGGGAGGGGACGATACGGCGCAGGAAGCGCGCGTAGAGCGGCACGATAGGCAGGAAGACCAGGCAGTTCTGGAGCATCAGGAAGGTGTGGGTGTTGGCGGTTTGGCGGACCAGGCTGGCGGAGGAGCCCTCCAGCAGGGGAATCCACAGCGGGGCCAGGAGGATGGAGAGGACGGCGTTGTTGACGTTGGTCAGGAAGTTGCCGATGGCGGCGCGGCGGGATTCAATGCCGGTGCCGATGGAGCCGAGGAGGGCGGTGGCGCAGGTGCCGATCTGGGCGCCGATGACGATGGGATAGGTCTGCCAGAGGGAATCGAACACGCCGGCGTCGGCCAGGGCGAAGGCCATGCCGATGGTGGCGCCGCTGCTCTGGATGACGGCGGTAAGGCCGAAGGCCAGGCCAACGCCCAA
>CAZHSS010000213.1:0-870 GCA_964535205.1 uncultured Verrucomicrobiota bacterium | reverse complement strand
ATTCCGCGCCGACATCGACCTACCCGCCGGGGTGACCGCCGGAGACATCGCCGAACGCCGCGACCGGCTCGCCTCCGGGCTGCGCCGCCCCATCGGGTGCGTCTGGCCCGAAGGCGAGGCCGACGCCGAGCAGGCGCCCGGACAGGGCATGGCCGTCAATGCCGGCCAGGTACTGGCGCAGCAGGTCGCGGTGGGGGGCGACGGCGCCGCTCATGACCTTCATGCCGAGAAACAGCAGGCCGAAGCCGACCAGGGCCTTGCCCAGGCATTTGACGCGGGGCCGGGGAAACGCCATTTGCAGGGCCAGGCCGACCACGATGCCGACATAGGCGTAGTCCGTCAGCTTGAAGGACACCAGCTGCATGGACAGGGAGGTGCCGAGGTTGGTGCCGAGCATGGGGGCGACCGATTGCGCCAGGTTCATCAGGCCGGCATTGATGAAACCGACGAACATGACCGAGGCGGCGGAGGAGTGGACCAGGAAGCCCAGCAGGGTGCCGAGAGCCAGTCCGGCAAACCGGTTGGCGGTGGTCTTGGTCAGGAGGGTGCGCAGGCCGCTGCCGGCGGCGGTTCGGAGCCCTTCGGACATGATGCCCATGCCCAGAATGAACAGCGCCAGCCCGCCCAGCACCTCGAAAATAAGAAAAAAAAGTTCGCCGTGGCTCATCGGAATCTTCCCGCAAAGGAAGCCGTATTGTGTCGCGGGGGCGGAGGATTGTCAAGCAGCAGCGGCCTGGCCCCGCCGGACTGCGGGCCGGGGCAGGGGCTGCGTCAAGAAAGGTGTTTTCAGAACCGTCCGGCTCGGCAGGGATGCCTCGCCCTGCCCTTTCCGAGAAAGGGCGGGTGGGGTAGGGCGAATCGTCCCCGATG
>CAZHSS010000212.1:0-3279 GCA_964535205.1 uncultured Verrucomicrobiota bacterium | reverse complement strand
CGCAGATGCGCTTCTGGCCGCGGGGCGGGGTGCGGGAGCGCTTTACAAAGGCGGGGTGCGGGGGTAGGCTACGGAGGATAAATGAAAGCCGTAGCACCAGGAAAATTGATCCTGAGCGGTGAGCATGCGGTGGTGTATGGCCGCCCGGCCATTGCCATGGCCGTCAACCGTAACGCCCAGACCTTTATTACGGAGGAAGGGGCGGCGGGGACGGTGTCGTTCGACCTGCCCAACCTGAAGGACGGGAGCGAGTCGTTTACGCTGCGGGCCTTGCAGGAGTTTCACGGGCGGGTGCTGCGCAACTACGAAGAGTTTCTGGCAGGAAAACTGTCCATTCGCGAGGTGCTGCGCAAGCCGGTGGACCTGTTTCAGTTTGCGTTTGTGACGGTGATGGACGGCCTGCATCTGAAGATGGGCGGGGGGGTGAACGTGCGGATGAGCTCGAACATCCCGATCGGGTGCGGGATGGGGTCGTCGGCCGCGACGATTCTGAGCGTGCTGCGAGGGCTGGGCCATTTCTACCGGGTGGAATTCCGCCCGGAGTGGTTTGCGCGCTACAGTCTCGAGGTGGAGAATATGCAGCACGGGCGGGCCAGCGGGCTGGATACGTATGTGTCCATGCACGGCGGCTGCGTGCGGTTCCAGAACGGCGAAGCGCAGGAAATGCCGTTGCCGCGGATGCCGCTGTACATCGTAAACACGGGCCAGCCGCAGGGGACGACGGGCGAGGCGGTGGCCTCGGTGGCGCGCCGGACGGGGGCCGCGAGTCCGCTGTGGGATGAATTTGAAGCCGTGACCGGCCGGATGCACCGGGCGCTGGCGCACGACGACCTGAAGGCCTTCCAGAAGGCGATGAAGGACAATCACCGCCTGCTGAACGAGATCGGGGTGGTGCCGGGGCGGGTGGCGGATTTCGTGGCGGAGGTCGAGCAGGCCGGCGCCGCGGCCAAGATCTGCGGGGCTGGGGCCGTGACGGGCGACGGAGCGGGCATGGTGGTGGTGGCCACGCGCGACGCGCCGGCGGACCTGTGCGCCAAGTACGGATACGAGTTGATGACCGTGCGCCCCGATCCGATGGGCGTGCGGGTGGTGTGACCGCCGGCCGATGAGTTTGCGCGCCGTACAAGCCTCCGCGCCGGGCAGCCTGATGCTGATGGGCGAGCATGCGGTGTTGCGCGGCCAGCCGGCGATCGTCTGCGCGATCAGCAAGCGCATGAAGGTGACGCTGGTTCCCCGCGACGACGAGGACGTGCTGCTGCATTCCGCGCTGGGCAAGCATCGCACCACGCTGGACGAACTGGCGCCGAACGACAGTTTCCGGTTTGTGCTGGGGGCGATCCGGGCCGTCCGCGAAGGGCTGCCGCAGGGGTTTGAACTGGATATCCGGTCGGGCATGTCGCACCAGATGGGGCTGGGAACCAGCGCGGCGGTGACGGTGGCGACGCTGGCGGCGCTGTCGGGTGCGCGGGGCGAGGCGCTGGATCCGCGGCGGCTGCTGGAGACGGGGGTGAAGATCATTCGCAAGGCGCAGGGCGGCGTGGGGTCCGGGGCGGACGTGGCGGCGAGCACGTACGGGGGTTGTTTGCGCTATTTTGCGGAGTCCCAGGAGGCCGTGGTCCTGCCGACGGCCCCGAAGCTGACGGTGCTGTATTCCGGCAGCAAGATGCCGACGCCGGAAGTGGTGGCGATTGTCGAGGAGAACCGCCAGAACCAGCCCGACATTTTCAACCAGCTCGAGGCGCTGATTGGCGACATCGTGCAGCGGGCGTTTGCGGCGGCGGCGACAGAGGACTGGGAGACGGTCGGCGAACTGATGGACATTCACCAGGGGCTGATGGATGCGATGGGGGTCAACAACGCGGAGCTGTCCGAGCTGGTGTACGCGCTGCGGGAAGACCCGAACATCCTGGGCAGCAAGATATCCGGTTCCGGGCTGGGCGACTGCGTGGTGGGGCTGGGCAAGGCGATGCGGCGCGAGTGGGGCGTGCCGTCGCTGGCGATCAAGGTGGACGCCGAGGGCGCGACGGTGGAGGAGAAGCCGTGACGACGGCCCGCGAGGTGGCGCAGCGCATCGTGTCGGGGCGGGGCCAGACGGGGGAAACAACGGGCCGGGGACGCGCGCCGGCGAACATTGCGCTGGTGAAATACTGGGGCAAGCGCGACGAGGAATTGAATCTGCCGGTGACGGACAGCCTGTCCATTTCGCTGGGGCCGCTGGGTTCCGAGGTGGAGATATCGCCGGCGGAAGGGCCCAACGATGCGATCTGGCTCAACAGCGCGCCGCAGCCGTTGACCGGCGCATTCGCCCGCCGGGCCAGCGCCTATCTGGATTTGTTCCGGCCTGCGCCGGGGTATTGGTACGAAGTGCAGGCGCGCAACACGGTGCCGACGGCGGCGGGTTTCGCGTCGTCGGCGTCGGGGTTTGCGGCGATGGCGCGGGCGCTGGACGACCTCTACGGCTGGGAGTTGTCCGTGAAAGAGCTGTCCGTGCTGGCGCGGCTGGGCAGCGGCAGCGCGTCGCGCAGCTTGGAGGACGGGTTTGTGGAATGGCATGCGGGGAGCGAGCCCGACGGCATGGATTCCTATGGCGAGCGGCTGCCGGCGGAATGGCCGGAGCTGCGGATGGGGGCGGTGGTGCTGTGCGCGGAGGAGAAGCCGGTGGGCTCGCGCGAGGGGATGAAGCGCAGCGTCGAGACGTGCGAGTTCTACCGCGAATGGCCGGGGCGGGCAGCTGCGGATCTGGCGGCGCTGAAGGACGCGATTGGCCGGAAGGACATGGCCGCGCTGGGGGCGGTGGCCGAAGGCAACGCGCTGGCAATGCATGCGCTGATGGCGGCGACGCGTCCACCGATCGTCTATGCGCTGCCGGAGACGGTGGCGGCGATGCGCACGGTCTGGGCGGCGCGGCAGGAGGGGCTGCCGCTGTGGTTCACGATGGATGCGGGGCCCAACGTCAAACTGCTGTTCGAGGCCAAAGACGAGGCGCGGGTGCGCGGGTTGTTCCCGGGGGTTCAGGTCGTCGCGCCGTTCGGGTGAGGGCGGTTTCGCCGGGGGGTGGGCTTGTTGCCTTGGCTGCATCGGCGGCTGGAAGCCGCCGGTCCTTTTGGGTCCGAGGGAAAGGTCGTGCGGGGGGATGGACTCTTGCGACCATGGCTGATCCGCGTTAGGTTGGCCCTGCATGCATAACCCGTACGGGAGGAAGATCGAATGGATGAATTGAAGATGTGGCTGACCAAGGAAGTCATGGGGAACGAATTGTGGCGTGTGCTGGTGCTGCTG
>CAZHSS010000211.1:0-3291 GCA_964535205.1 uncultured Verrucomicrobiota bacterium | reverse complement strand
CGACGGCGGTGTCGAGGGTCGGCACGTGCGCGCACCAGGCCAGATAGAGGCGGAGTCCGCCGGCCAGCAGCAGGATGACCGCCAGCGCCGCGAGAGGTCCCCGGGATGAAGGGCGGGCGGTCATGGACGGTAGCGCAGGGTGATGCGGCGGCGGTCGCCCGGCTCCAGGCCGATGAACACAACCCCGCGCCCGGCGTCGTGCGGGAAGAGCGTGACGCCGTCCGGCGCCTGCCAGCCCGGCACCCAGTTATATTTGATCACCACCCGGTCCTGCGGGGCATCCAGGTCCAGTTCGATCCGGTCGAAATCCGCCTGTACGCGCCCGGAGCCTTCCAGGAAAAGCGAGGGGACCAGCCGGGTTTCGAAGATGGCGGTCCGGCCGATGTCGTGCGCCGGGCGATAGTGGTCCGGGGTGCGTCGGAACAGGTCTTTCCAGTCGTCGTGCCACGTGACGACATGGGTGACGTTATGGAGTTCCATGAAGGAGAACAGGACCTCGGGACCGTCGTAGCGGAATTCGCGCGGGGGATACTGGTATTCCACCAGCTGGGGCGAGAACCCGTAGAAGTCGGCCGCCATCATCTCGCGCCCGGCGAACAGGGGCAGGGCGGCGATTTTGGCGCCGCCGTAGCCGTGGACGGCCCGGCCGGCAAACAGGACGCGTCCACCCTCGGGAACATTCGCGGCGAGCCAGTCCGTCAACTGGCGGTTGGATTCCGGCCGCGCATGAAAGGGGGCCAGCCCTTTTCCGTTCCAGGTTTTGGCGCCCTGGTAGGCGCCGGTCAGCAGGAGGGCGACGGCCCACGCGGTGGCCGCGCGCCGCAGCGCGCCGCCCGCGCAGCGGCGGGGACCCGCGGCGAGCGCCCGGTCGATCAGCCGATCCAGCCACAGGGCCGCGGGAACAATGGCGACCAGCGCGGCGGGAATGATCAGGCGCTCGGTCTGGAGGATCTTTTTCACTTCCTCACCCCATCCGGAAACCAGCAGCAGCATCGCGGCCAGCGGGGCGAAAAACCGCCGGACGGAACGCGGCAAGCCAAGGAAACCGCCGACAAACCCCAGCACGAGGATCAGGGGATTTGTGCCGCGCAGGTTGTGGCCGAAGACGCCCCAGCCGTTGCGGACGTGCTCCCAGAAGGTTTCGCGGGAGGCCACGGACATAAAGCCGCCGATGGTGGCATGGCGCAAAGGCACCAACGCCAGGGGCAGCAGCAGGAAAAACAGCAGGGCGGCGCCTCCCAGCGCCCATTTCCATTTGCCGGGAACCAGGCGGCGCGCATGTCCCGCCAGCAGCAGCAGGAACGGAACGGCGACAATCAGCGATCCGGGCCAGGCCAGGAACGTGAACCCGATCAGCAGCAGCAGGAGCAGCGTGGCGGGGCGGGGGCGGTCTTCCAGATAGAGGAAGCGGTAGCCGAGGGCGGCGAGGGGCAGGGCCATGGCCATGGCGAACAGGGCGGGGGCGGTCCCGTAGTGCAGCAGGTGCACCCAGAAGCGCTGGGTGGGCGCCAGGGCCAGCAGCGCGGCGATCCACCGGGCCCGCGGGCCCGCCCCGACCCACGCCAGCGACGCCCAGGCCAGCAGCGGCAGCACGCCCAGGAAAAACACCGCGAGAAACGGCGTGTACACCTGCTCGGCCGGGATCCAGCGCAGGAACGGCAGCAGCCAGAGCCCCACCGACCAGATGCCGCTGGCGACCAGCGCCGTCACCGGCAGGCCCGCGTTCCAGTTCGGATCGTAGCCGTCCGGGCGGGGGAACAGATGCTGGAACGTCCAGAAGCGATAGACAAACGCCGGGCTGTCCACGCGGTAGATCATGCCGAAGCCGGTGGCGGAATAGAGGTGATGCACGGCCAGTCCCGCCAGGAACACCCAGGCCAGCGCCAGCCCCCGCCAGGTGCGCAGAAACGGACGAAAAACCACCGCCACCGCCAGCGCGGCCAGCACGCAGCGGACGGCCCCCCGGTCCAGCCAGCCGGCGCCGGCCTCCAGCGGCACCTTCCAGCCCGACGGGAAAAACCAGTTGTCGGTGACCGCCGATGAAACGGCATACGCCAGCAGCAGCCCCAACAGCAGGGCTTCGAGAGGACGCCGATCCGCGGCAGGGGCGGCCGAACCCGTTGCACCGCCGGTCCCGAACGGCGCCCAATACAGCAGGAAGGCGATTCCCGCCAGCCCCAGGCCCGTCAGGCCGGCGACCGCCGGATCCAGCCAGGGGCCCGCGCCATGACGCGTGGCCAACGCCGCCAGGCCCAGCCCGGCGGCGGCCAGCGCCCGGCGGAGCCATGCGGTCCGATTTCTCCTGATGGCGGGATCATCCATGGCGGGCATTCTGAAAGACCCCGGACACTTCAGCAATCCAAAACCGCTTTTGTAAACGGGAACGGGCGCATCTGCGATTCGGTGCGTCCTTCATGACTGTTGTCCCGAGTCTTGCCTGGCCGCTGTTCTTCCCCCATGCAATCCCAGATCCGAAGCCGCTATGAATATGGAATACAGGAGGACTTTATCCCATGGGCTAATTTTCAGCCATGAACCCCTTGTTCAATTCATGACCGATAGACTTCTCTGCGGTGTCCGACTTTTACGATGCATACGATCAGAACGGCCTCTTGGATTTCGTAGAGCACGCGAAAAACGCCACAGCGCAATCGGTACTTCTCCGAACCCGATAGCTTGCGGCTTTGCGGGGGGCGGGGATCGTTGGCCAGGTCAGCTATGTCAGCCAGTATGCGTTGGACATCGCGCCTGGGAATCGGCGCCAAGTCCTTCCGCACGGACTTGCGCAAAACAATCTCATATTTTGCCATTGCGCTTGAGCTCCTTCACAAAGTCCTCGAACTTGATCGTGGGCTCATTTTTCCGGGCGTCGAAAATCCCGAGGTCTTCTGCATCCTCCGCTAATTCGTTGCGAACGGCGTCGTTGAGCAAATCCGACAAGGAGCGGGATGTCTCAATGGACTTCAAGCGCAGGGCGCGGTGCAGGGACGGCTCCAGATAGATGGTCGCTCGTTTGGTCAGGGTCGTCATTCTTTGCCTCATTTCTGACCGCACAATAACGCTATAGCGTTATGCTGTCAATAGGTCCCGTGACTTGAGCGTCAGCGTTCACCCTCGCGCCGCGGCGCATAGTGATGGAACGCCTGAGGGCGGAGCCGGACGCCGCCACGACGATCCCGGCCGCCTGAGAGGTTTGCCTTTCCGTCTGTCCCTTGCGGACGATCCCGCAAGCCGCGGCCGCCCCGCGGCACCCCCGGACTCTGCCCCGATCACTTTTTCCAAAAATCACTT
>CAZHSS010000210.1:0-3319 GCA_964535205.1 uncultured Verrucomicrobiota bacterium | reverse complement strand
CGGTCGCGGGCTCGTCAGGGGGTGGGGGGGGCTCGGCGGAGGCCGGCTCCATGTCCACCAGGGCAATCACCACGCGTTTGCGGCCGTCCGGTTCCTCGTCCTCGGAATAGGTTTCGATGTCCGGGCAGTCTTTGAGGGCCTGATGAACCAGGCGCCGGTCCATGGCATTGAGCAGGGGCATGCGCCAGGACTGGCCGGTCCGTCGCACATGTTCGAGGGCCTCCTGGGTATCGGCCAGCAGCTTTTCGCGCCGCCGCGCGCGGTACTGTTCGGTATCCACCACGCAATAGGGAGAGTCCTCGTATTTCCGCGACAGCATGCGGTTCACCAGGAACTGGACGGCGTCCAGCGTCTGGGCCGTGCGGCCGATCAGCCGGCCGGCGTCGGCGGTGAGAATCTGGAAATCGATCTGGCCGTCCTTCACGGCGGCTTCCACCCGGGCATCCTGGAATTCCAGCAGCCGGAGAATGTCCTCCAGAATGGCCTGCGCGGATTCGATGTAGTCTGGCATGGTGGGTTGTGAGGTCATGGTTGTTCTTTCGCCGTTTCCACTTTTGTCCCAATGTTGTATGCTGACAGACCATGAAAGACCAGCGAATTATGACCGAATTCCGGCTCACCTCCGGTGACCGGCGCGGCATTCCCGGCGGCAGCCGTGCGCTGCCGGGGGTGATGCTGCTGGCCCTGGGCCTGGTGTGCGCGGTCTGGGCCTACGGGTATTTCCGCGCCGAAGCCCGGCTGCGCCGCGCGTCCCTGCGCCTGGTGCAGCTGGTGGAAAAGGCCGAAGCCGAATCGCCGGTGGCGATGGGACTGACGGCGCACCGCCTGGGCGGGCAGCTGGCCGACGGTGCGGTGCTGGAATACAACACCGGGGGTCCCGTCGCCACGGGCCGCCGGGACATCGTGCAGCTCTTCACGCAGATCCGCTCCCTGCTGGCGCGGATTGAGCTGGACGACCCGACGGCGGCGGTACAGTCGTCGCGACGGGGCGAAGTGGTCACGCGGGTGACGGCGCGCTACCGGCTGGTGGCCGAGACGGGAAGCGCCGAAGAAGGGGAGGGGTCGGCCGAACTGACCTGGCGCAAGGGCGAGGACGGCTGGCAGATCGAGCGGGCGGTGATCCGGGCGGAAGACGATGCGCGGTTTCCGGGGAACTGGTGATGAACACCGTCCGGTTGTGGATCAAAGCCGTCCGTCCCTACGCCTATTCGGCCAGCCTGGTCCCGGTGGCGATCGGAGGGCTGCATGCCCGGGCCGCCGTCGGCGTGTTTTCGGGGCTTCGTTTCGGCGTGGCGCTGGCGGCGGGCCTGCTGGTGCACACGGCGGCCAACCTGTGGAACGATTATTTCGATTACCGGTCCGGGGTGGACCGTCCGGGCGGCGGGGAGGGCAGCGGGGTGCTGGTGCACGGCGAAATGACGCCCGCGCGGGTTTTCCGCGAGGCCGCCCTGTGCGCGATTCTCGGCCTGCTGGCGGGGCTCTGGCTGGCCAGCCAAACCGGCTGGCGGCTGGCGTGGCTGTTTCCCGTGGGCCTCGCCGGCGCGCTGTTCTACTGCGCGGGGCCCCGCAGCCCCAAGCATCGCGCCCTGGGCGAGGTCTGGCTGTTCCTGATGATGGGCGCCGGCATGACGCTCGGCGGGGGCATGGCCCAGACCGGACGCTTTTCCTGGGGCACCATCGCGGTGGGCGTACCCGCCGGCCTGCTGATGACCCTGCTGCTCTACACCAACAACCTGCGCGACCTGGAGAGCGACCGCGCGGCCGGCCTGCGCACCCTGCCCATGCTGCTGCCGCCCGCCCGGGCCCGGGCGCTGGCCGGCGCATTTCTGGCGGGGGCCTACGGCCTGACACCGCTGCTGGCGGCCACCGGCCAGGTCCCGCCCGCCGCGCTGCTGTCCCTGCTGACGCTGCCCTGGGCCGTTCGCTGGTACCGGCAGGTGCGGAAAGGGCCCGTCGAAGAACGCCACGTCAAAGGCATTGCCATGCTCCACCTGGGTTTCGGGCTGCTGTTCGCCGCCGGCCTGTGGATGGGCGCATGACATGAAAGGACCCATACGATGACAATCCCCCCGGTGGAAGACCTGCTGCGCGACCTGATCGCCATCCCCAGCGTGAATCCCGAACTGGACGACGAAGAGAGCCGCCGCGGAGAGCGGCGCCTCGTGGAGTGGCTGGAACCGTGGTTCGCCGCCCGCGGATTCCGCACCCGGCGGATCGAAGCCACTCCCGGCCGACCCAATCTGGCGGCGGAGGCCGGCCCGGACGACGCTCCGCGCACCGTGCTGTTCGAGTCGCATCTGGACACCGTCGGCGTGGACGGCTTCCAGGGCGATCCGTTTGCGATGCGGGAAGACGGCGGCCGGCTGTACGGCCGGGGCGCATGCGACACCAAGGGACCGCTGGCCGCCTTCCTGGCCGCCCTGAACGACGAAACCCTGGCGGCTGTCTCCGCCGCCGGCGTCCGGCTGATCTGGCTGGGCGCGATCGGCGAGGAAACCGGCAACCTCGGCGCCGAAGAGGCGGCGGCGGCCGGCATCCGCGCCGACGAATGCATCGTGCTCGAACCGACGGACGTGCGGATTGTCCATGCCCACAAAGGCGCCTGCTGGTTCCGGGCGGCCACCCGCGGGCGTGCCGCCCACGGCTCCGATCCGGCCCGCGGCGACAACGCCATCCTCAAGATGTCCGCGGTCTGGCGCGCCATCGAAGAATCCGTGGCCGCCGCCGCCGAAGCCTTCACGCATCCCGATCTGGGGCCGCCGACCGTTTCCCTGGGCACCATCCGCGGCGGCACCGGCATCAATATCGTCCCCGACCGCTGCGAGATCCAGGTGGACCGCCGGTTTCTGCCCGGCGAAGGCTGCGACGGCATTCTGAAGGATCTTCAGCGGCGGCTGGCCGGTGTCCCGGGCGGGGTGGAGATCCGCCTGGTCAAGGAAGGCCGTGCCTTCCACACCGATGCCCGGGCGGCCCTGCCGCGGCGGCTGGGCGCGGCGCTGGCGGCGGCCGGCACCGAACCCGCCTGCGAAACGGCGGCCTGGTGCAGCGATGCCGGGGTGCTGGCGCCCGTCTGCGGCCAGACCGTGGTCTGGGGGCCGGGCTCCATCGCCCAGGCGCATACCGCCGACGAGTTCATAGAACGCGACTCCCTGCAGACCGGGACGGAAACCCTCCGGCGCTTTCTGCGCCATCTCGCCTCGGAACCCGCCGGATAACCCGCTGTAATAACCGCAAAACAGGCCCCGCAGTTGAACCACAGAGGGCCGCAGCGCGGCAGAGCCGCAATCAAATTAATCAGAACTCATGAACTCATGAAAAC
>CAZHSS010000209.1:0-3319 GCA_964535205.1 uncultured Verrucomicrobiota bacterium | reverse complement strand
TGCCGTTCTACGCCATTCTCCCGTCCTCCACCCTGGACTGGTCCATCCGCGACGGCGTGAAGGAAATCGTCATCGAGCAGCGCGGCGCCGACGAGGTCACCCATGTCCCCGGCTGGAACGAAGCCGCCGGGAAACCCGCCACCGTCCGCATCTGCCCGGCCGGAACTCCCGCCGCCAACTACGGATTCGACGTCACCCCCGCCCGCCTGGTCACCGGCCTCATCACCGAGCGCGGCATCGCCCCTGCCACCCGCGAGGGACTCCTCGCCCTCTATCCGGAACGCCATGCGGACGGATGAAGGCTATATCAAGTTCTCCTGCGCCCACGAGGCCGCCCCGCCGCCCCGCCACCCCTGGCTGCACGAGCTCTGCCGCATCCGCGACGATCTCCACGAGTGGCGGCTGATCGGCGTGCTGCCCGACGGCATCGGCTACGGCAATCTCAGCGCCCGCCTCGACGACACCCTGCGCTTTATCGTCACGGCCAGCGGCACCGGCTTCGAATATCCCATCGCCGAACGCCACTTCTGCGAGGTCCTCTCCTTCGATATCGAACGGAACGCAGTCGCCTGCCGCGGCCCCCTGCCGGCCTCCTCCGAATCCATGAGCCACGGCGCTGTCTATGCCGCCCGCCCCGACGCCCGAGCCGTCATTCACATCCACGACCGCCTCCTGTTCCGCATGCTGCTGGGCGAAGGCGCCCCCCGGACCCCGGCCGACGCCGCCTTCGGCACCCCGGAAATCGCCCGTGCCATCGGCCGGCTCGCGCCCGCCCTGCCGCCCGTCGCCATCCTGGTCATGGCCGGCCACGAAGACGGCCTGCTCGCCTTCGCCCCTGACCCCCGCACCGCCCGCGACGCCCTCTGGACCGCCTATTCCCGCTCCCGACACCAGTAAACGGCCCGGAAATCCCCCGGCATTCCCAACGTTATAGTTATTGCAATATGTATACATATTGCAATAACTATACTTGTCGGGAGGGCCGTGGAATGCATCTGCAATAAGGCGCACGTCCCAGCCATATGGAGCGAAGGCGCGTAGCGCCGGAGTCGAAATATCTGGGCACAGTCCCAACGGCCGGCCTGCGGGACCAGGCCGAGATTCCTCTTTCCGGCGACACCGAATCGCAGATGCGCCCCCGAAGACAACCGTCGGGCATTTGCCCCGGCGCGTCCTTCGTGGTATTGATCTGGTTCCATGCGAACATCTCCGCAGCACATCCTGGTTTCGGACTTCGACGGCACTATGACGAAGCATGACTTCTTCGATCTGGCCCGCCGCGATCTGCCGTCCGCTGCCGACCACGACCACTGGGCCGATTACGTGGCCGGACGGATCACCCACTTCGAGGCCCTGGCGCGCATCTTCGGCTCCATCCGCACCGACTGGGCCGGCATCGAAGGTGTGCTGGAGCGCATGGAACTCGATCCCGGCCTGCCAGCCGCCGTCGATCGCCTCCGCGCCGCCGGATGGGAAATCATCGTGGCCTCCGCCGGCTGCGCGTGGTACATCCGCCGGCTGCTCGACAAGGCCGGTGTGCAGCTCGAAGTCTATGCCAATCCGGGCGTATTCGCCCCGGAAAACGGCCTGACCCTTTCCCTGCCCGTGGACTCGCCCTATTTCCGCCTGGAAACCGGCATCGACAAGTCGGCCATTGTCCGCGCAGCGCTCGAACGCGACGCACTGGCGGTGTTCGCCGGCGATGGCCGGCCCGATCTCGCCCCGTCGCAGCTGGTCCGGCCCGAACGGCGGTTTGCCTGCGGCTGGCTGGCCGAACACCTGGCCAGACTCGAAGAGCCTTTCCACCCCTTTGAGACATGGTCCCAGATCGCCGACCGCCTGCTGGAGAAAACATGATCCGCACCCAAATCGCCATCCCCACCCTCGTCCGCGTCAAACCCGGCGCCGCCGGCCGCGTCGGCATCTACGCCCGACGCCACGGGTTTCCGGAAATCGTCGTCCTGCACAGCGCCGATCTGCACATGGACCTGATGCAGCGCCTCTGCGACGGGTTGAAGGCCGAGGACATCGGCGTCCTGCACCGCTGGCCGGTGCAGGAGGCGTCGTTCGAACAGGCCCGCGAGCTGTTTCCCCGGATCCCGGCGCGTACCCGCGCCATCATCGGATACGGCGGCGGCAAGGCGCTGGATGTCGCCAAATACGTCGCGTTCCTCACCCGCCTGCCCTACATCGCCGTGCCCACGTCCCTGTCCAACGACGGCTTCTGCAGCCCGCAGTCCAGCCTGACGCTCGAAGGCCACCGCAAATCCCTGCCGTCGGCCATGCCCTTCGGCGTCGCTCTCGACACCGAAATCTGCCTGGCCGCCCCCGAAATCCTGTGGCTCTCGGGCGTGGGCGACCTCGTCGCCAAGCTGACCGCCGTCGCGGACTGGAAACTGGCGTTCAATGCCGTCGGCACCCTGGTGGACGACTTCGCGGCGCTGCTTTCCGACGCCACGGTCTTCCAGTTCATCGCGCGCCCCACGCGGGACGTCGAAGGCGTCCGTCTTCTCGGCACCTCCCTCATGCTCAACGGAATCGCCATGGAAGTATGCGGATCCTCGCGGCCGGCCAGCGGCAGCGAACACCTGATTTCGCACGCGCTGGACTCCCTGGGGGGCAAGCCCCGCATGCACGGCCTGCAAGTCGGCGTGGCGGCCTATCTGGTCAGCCGGCTGCAAGGCCAGAACTCGGCGGTAATCGCCGACCTGTTCACCAAAACCGGCTTCTGGGACGCCGTCGCCGCCGACCCGTTCCGGCGGACGGACTGGCTCGAAGCCCTCCGGCGCGCCCCGTCCATCAAACAGGATTTTTACACCGTGCTGTCCTCCCGCGACTGCCTGCCCGAGGCCGACGAATTCCTGCGCACCGATCCGCACCTGAGGCGGTGCGTAGTCGAATAGCGCCCGCTTGACGCGCCGGGGGGATTAGCGCATCCTGCGGCCCATTATGAGCAAAACTCTCGACATGGAAATCCTGGCGTCGCTGTGCAAGCGGCGCGGGTTCATCTTCCAATCCTCCGAACTCTACGGCGGCATCAACGGCTTCTGGGACTACGGCCCTCTCGGCTGCGAGCTCAAGCGCAACATCAAGGACGCCTGGTGGAAAGCCGTTGTCCGCACCCGCGAAGACGTGGTGGGCCTCGAAGCCACCATCATCATGCACCCGTCCATCTGGAAAGCCTCCGGCCACGCCGACGGCTTCGCTGATCCAATGGTGGACTGCAAGGACTGCCGCAAGCGCTTCCGCGCCGACCAGCTCTGCGAGGACCAGGGGATGGAGCTCATCAAGAACGGCGCCGCCTTTGCCCTGCCCGAGG
>CAZHSS010000208.1:0-3322 GCA_964535205.1 uncultured Verrucomicrobiota bacterium | reverse complement strand
GTCATAAAGCTCTGGCAGAAGCGCATGACCTCGCCGTCGCTCTTGCCCTTGGGGTCAAAGTCGGAGCCGCCCTTGCCGCCGCCCATGGGCAGGGTGGTCAGCGAATTCTTCAAGATCTGCTCGAAGCCGAGGAACTTCAGGATGCTGAGGTTGACGGAGGGGTGGAAGCGCAGGCCGCCCTTGTAGGGGCCGATGGCGCTGTTGAACTCGATGCGGAAGCCGCGGTTGACGCGCGGCTGGCCGGAATCGTCGATCCACGGCACGCGGAACAGAATCTGGCGTTCGGGTTCGACGAGGCGTTCCAGGATGCGACCCTGCTGGTATTTCTTGTGGCGCTGGACGACAGGTTCAAGCGTCTCGAGCACTTCCCGGGCGGCCTGGAGAAACTCCGGTTCGCCGGGGTTGCGGGTTTGCAACTGGGTCAATGCCTCTTGGACGTAGCTCATCGGATTCTCCTTATGAATAGACCGGCGTTTTATTTTGGCCGGTAATAGTTGGCCGTAAAAATGAGGCATGATGGATGAAAATACAATACATGTGGCAATAATTATTTTGCCAATACGGCAATATTGCCGTATAGGGTGGATTCAGGTCGCCAACAACCGGCAGGAGACCGGAGGGTTTTTTGCCTGCCGGTTTCGGCGGGACCAGCCCAAACGAGGTCAACACTCATGAAATGGACAGGCCGAGACATACAGCAGCGGATTCTGAAAGTGCTGCATCGGGCAGAGGGACCGGCGGGGGCCGCGCAAATCGCGCATTGGCTCCGGGGCTGGGGGGTGGAGTTGAGCGAACGCAGCATCCGGCTGCATCTGCTGCGGCTGGACCGGGAGGGGCTGACGGAGCTGCACAGCCGCCGGGCGGGGCGCCGGCTGACTGCCAAAGGCGCGGCGGAGGTGGAGAAGGGGGATGTCATCGAGCGCATGGCGTTTGTCTCGGGGCAGATCGACGAACTGACGTACCGGATGGGATTCCGGCTTCGCGCGGGCGCCGGCACGCTGGTGGTCAATACCACGTTGCTGCCCGCGCGGGACGAGCAGGCGGCGATCGGGATCGTGCGGCCGGTATTCGCGGCCCGTCTGGGCATGGGCTCGCGGTTGCTGATCCGGCGGGCGGGGGAAGTATATGATGCGGGCCGCGGAGAGCGGGTGCCGAAGGGGAAAATCGCGCTGGTGACGGTGTGCAGCGTCACGTTGAACGGCATCCTGCTGAAAGAGGGCATTCCGGTGACGTCGCGATACGGCGGTCTGCTGGAATTCCGCAACCGGCTGCCGGCGCGCTTTGTCGAATTGCTGGAATACGGCGGAACCACCCAGGATCCGCTGGAACTGTTCATCCGGGCCCGCATGACCAGTGTTCGGCGCTGCGAGCAGACGGGAAACGGACTGGTGGGGGCGAGTTTCCGGGAATTTCCGTCGGGGGCGCTTCCGGCCGTACTGAAAATCCGGGATCAGCTTCGCCTGATCGGGCTGGACGGCATTCTGGCGATCGGGATGCCCGGCCAGCCGCTGTACGGCATTCCGGCAGGGGAAGGCCGGACGGGTCTGGTGGTGCTGGGGGGGCTGAATCCGGCGGCGGCGCTGGATGAAGCCGGGCTGGCCGGCGTGCACCGCTCCCTGGCGGGGCTGCTGGAGTATCGCCAGTTTCCGGAATTCCGCCACCTGAACATGTGGACGCGGCGGGGAGAGTAGCCGGTCCGGGGCGAATCAGGGACCGGGCGGCGTGGCGGGATACTCGATCGGTTCCGGCGCGGGTTCGGCTTCGGGCAGATGGCGGGAGACCAGGTACCAGCCATAGACGCCGAATCCGATCAGGGCTGCCAGGGCCAGCAGATACAGAAACACGCGCTTGCCCATGTGGGCTTCGAAGCGGGCCCTGCGCAGGGCGATGGGCACGATGGCGGCCAGGATGCCGGCGATCAGCGCCAGTCCGATGCGGGAGAGCAGGGCTTGAAGAACATGGGGAGGCATATGAGATGAACCTAGCATGGCCGATGGGGCTTGGCAAGCGGCGCGAGAGCGCGCGAGAGGTCAGGGCAGGGCTGCGTCAAGAAAGCGGCTCATCGGGGACGATTCGCCCTACCAACTCGCCCTTTCTCAGAAATGGTAGGGCGATCCCGACTCTCCAAGAGGTCGGGACCTGCCGAGCCGGACTGTACTGAAAAAACCTTTCTTGACGCAGCCCCGGAGATCAGGCAGGAGGCCGGAGCTGCTGCCAAACCCGTTCATTGGCGGGGGTGGGGATTCCGTGTTCCCGGCCCAGGCGGCAGACGGTTCCGGCCAGCCAGTCCACTTCGGTGGGACGTCCGGCTTCCACGTCCTGAAGCATGGAGGTTCTGTTGTCCGGGGCGGCGGCGCGGATGATGGATTCGGCCCAGGCGGGGATCTCGGCGGCCCCGGCAATGCCCAGGGCGGCGGCGACGGCGGCCGCCTCGTCCATCAGGTCGCGGGCCAGGCGCATGGACTCGGGATTTTCCTGCAACTCGCGGCAGGGGGCGCGGAGCACGGCCTGGGCCTGGTTGATGCCGACGTTCAGGATGAACTTGCGCCACTGGGCGGCACGCATGTCCTCGGGAATGACAAAGCGGATGCCGCAGCGGTCCAGAAAGGCGGCGACGGCCCGGACGCGCGGGGACGGCGGGGTGTTGCGGGCTTCGCCGAAGAGGATTTTGTCGCCGCCCTGCTGGAGGACGGCGTGGCCGGAGCGCATGGCGCTCTCGCAATGGACTAGGCCATGCAGCACGCGCGGCCAGCCGAAGGCTTCCGCGAGAATGTCCTGGGCGAGTATGCCGTTGAGCAGCGGCAGGATCTGGGTATGCCCGGCAACCAGTGGGGCGATCATCTGGAGGGTTTGGGCGAGCGCGACGGATTTGACGGCCACCAGGATCAGGTCGGCGGGCGGTCCCGGCCGGTCCGGGGTGACGTAGTGCAGGTCCAGGAGGCGGCCGTTCAGGGAGGGCGGGTCGGCTTGATAGCGGGCGATGCGCGCGGGATCGGCCAGAATCCGCAGTTGATCCGGAAGCCGGGCGGAGATGCGGGCGGCGTACAGGGTGCCGATGGCGCCCAGGCCGATCAGGACCGCCTGCTGCACGGGGGGGTGATCGTGTTCCGGTTCCTTCATGGGGCCCATCATACGGCGGGGCGGCGTCGCGCGCAACGGGCTTTGTCGAGCCGGGAATTTCGGGATTTTCCACACTGTGGAAAAATATTTTCCATAGCGTGGAAAATCCGGATTGTTGGCGGGGGTGCCGTGGGGCGGAAAGCAACAGGCTGCAATTCACGGGCTGATAACCCCTTTCCTTTTTGTAGCCGGCCGCGGTGAG
>CAZHSS010000207.1:0-3336 GCA_964535205.1 uncultured Verrucomicrobiota bacterium | reverse complement strand
GTGCACCTAATCGCAGATGCGCCCGCTTGACAGTTTAGTCCAATGTTGTATTATCCCGTCTTGAATCATGAATTTTGCTGCCAACCAGTCTCCTGTTCCCCGCCTGGCCGCCGCCGCGGCCCCCGACGACGCCCGCACGGTGCTCGGTGCCGCAGCCGAATTCATGCTGCTGGGTCTGCTTGCCGTCGGGGTGTCACTGGTCACGGCGACGGATGCCGTGCTCCTTGACCGGCAAATCGGCGAAGGCTCCCTGACCGAATCCGCTCAGCATGCGCTCCTCATCGGTTCCATGCTCTTGTTCGGCCTGCACGCCTGGCGCCATCCCGCCTCCCGGGGCGCCTCCGTTCTGGTGGCCGGCTTTCTGGGCTGCATGACCGTCCGCGAACTGGACGGATTCCTCGACCGGGTCGCCCATGGATGCTGGGTCTGGCCCGCCCTGCTGATTGCGGCGGCCGCCATGGCCTTCGCTGGAACGCAGGGCTGGCACCGTCTGCTGGCCGGCCTGGCTGAGCTGGCGCACTCCTCGGCCTACAATCCGATGTTGTTCGGACTGCTCATCGTGCTGGTGTTTTCCCGGACCTTCGGTAGCGGCCATTTCCTCTGGTACCACATCCTGGACGAATCCACCGTGCGCACGTTCAAACCGGTCTTTCAGGAAGGCCTTGAACTGCTCGGGTACACCTTCCTGTTCTACGGAGCCTGGCGGCGTTGGCGCTCCTCCCCACGCCTGCCGCATCCTATACCCCGGCCCTCTCCCGAATCCGTACCCCTTGATCTCCGATAGATGCCGCCCCGAACCGTGAACCGCCAATGACCCCTCCCCAACCCAGACAATCGCCCCCGCCCCGACGCCGGGAACTCCGCCTGCCGGAGCACCTGCCCGCCGGCAGCATGCTGCCGCTGTGGCGGCGCATTCACGAAGAACTGATGATCCGCAGCCAGCAGTGGAACCTGCCGACCAACGCGGCCATGGTCCTCGTCCATCTGCACCTGCATCCCGACGAATCCGAACCGGCCGCCATGGCCTCCGCCACCTATTTTCCCCGCCAGACCATCACCTTCCTGCTCGATCTGCTCGAACGCAAGGGCCTCGCCGTCCGCAAACCCCACCCCAACGACCGCCGCCGCAAGCGCGTCGCTCTCACCCCCAAGGGCCGGAAAAAAGCCGAAGACATGGTCCAGGGCATGATCCGCTTTGAATCCGAAGCCCTCGCCCGCATCGAAGGCGTGGACCTGCCGCGGCTCCAGGATTTTCTGACCCGCTATGCCGATGCCCTGGCCGCCCAGAACGACCGCGAATTGAACCCGTGAAAGGATTTTCCATGCCCCCCTCCCGCCTTTTCCAATGGACGATCCCCGGCCTTCTGCTCCTGGCCCTCGCCGCCGGTTGCGCCCGCTTCGATCCCGTCCGCGCCCGCCGCGACCACACCGAGGCCTTCACCTCGAATCTCGCCGCCCGCGTGGAGGCCGAACTGACGCGCCCCCTCTCCCTCGACGACTGCGTCCGCATCGCCCTGTCCAACAACTACGCCGTGCGCAAAGCCGACCTCGACCGCGAACTCTACCGCATCGGCAAGAACGTCGCCTTCACCGCCTTCCTGCCAAACGTCGCCGCCTCCGCCGGCTACAATGTCTATGAAAAGGAAATGCCGCAGCAGCATGAACGGCGCTTCGGCACCGCCGACCTGACCGCCGGCATGCCCGTCTTCATGCCGTCCACCTGGTTCCTCTACGCCGCCGCCCGCCACGGCTACGCCGCCGCCGGCGTCGCCGCCCGCTACGTCCGCCAGACCATCGTCCTGCAGACCTCCGTCCGCTATTTCAACGTCCTCGTCCAGCTCGACACCATCGCCGCGCTCGAAACCCAGCTCGACGCCGCCCGCCAGACCGCCGACCGCGTCGGCGGACTTGCCGACGAAGGCCTCGCCGCCCGCTGGGAGGGCGACCAGGCCCGCATGGCCGCCGACCTGCGCGAATCGGAACTCAACCAGGCCCGCCGGCAGCTCGCCGTCCTGCGCGGCGAACTGCTTCACGACCTCGGACTCCCCCCCGACGCTCCGCTGGAACTCTCCGGCGACACCGGCGAACCCCGCCTGCCGCAGGGCGACCTCGAAGACCTCGTGCTGCAGGCGCTGGAGGTCCACCCCGAACTCGCCCTCGCCGACCGCCAGGTCGTCATTCAGGATCACCAGGTGCGCCAGGCGTTCTGCGACTTCCTTCCCACCATCTCCCTGTTCTCCACCGGCTCCTGGACCGGCAACGATCTCGCCGCCCACGCCGAAAACTGGGTCTCCGGCTTCCAGGGCGCCTGGACCCTCTTCGACGGCCTCGCCAATGTCGCGCGCTACCGCGCCGCCAAGGTCGAACGGCAGCAGACCCGGCTCGAGCGCGAAAATACCTTCCTCTCCGTCATGGTCGGCGTCGTCGCCGCCGAGGCCGCCGTCCGCGACGCCGCCGAAACCGCCCGCATCCGCCGGCGCGCCTACGACGTCGCCGCCGCCAAGTGGGCCGACTACGACGCCAAGGCCCGCGAAGGCCTCCTCCCCCTCTCCGACGCCCTCGATGCCCGCGCGGCCATGGACCTCGCCCAGGTCGCCATGGTCCGCAGCCGCTACCAGGAACGCATCGCCATCGCCCAGCTCGAACTCGCCATGGGCCTCACCCTTCTCCCCCAGGAAAACTCCGGCCGGGAATAATGCCGACTCTTATAGACAGCCATTTGAACCACAGAGGACACCGAGAACCACAGAGATTTCTGGGTTGGTCCTCTGTGAACCTCTGTGCCCTCTGTGGTTCATACGTCTTGAAAAAAAGGAACTGAACATGAAAGCCATCCTCCTCCCCCTCCTTGCTCTCGCCGTTCTTTCGGCCGGCTGCGGACAAGCCCCGACCGCCGCCGCCGAAGACGCCGCCCGCGTCCTGACGGTCCGGACCGTGCCCGCCGCCGCCCGCACGTTCGAGCGCCGCCTGACCGTCCGAAACGGCGTCAACCTGTGCAACTGAGTCCTGAGCACCCTCGAAGCCGAAACCTTCGCCAACGTCGCCGCCCGCGCCGACGGCAACCTCGACGCGCTCTGGGTGGACGAAGGCGACCCCGTCACCGCCGGCGAAACCGAGCTCTTCCAGGTGGACCCCGTTCAGCGCGAAAACGCCCGGACCATCGCCCGGCAGGATCTCGCCGTCGCCAAGGCCTCCCAAACCGTCGCCGAGGCGTCCGCCCTCAAGACCGAAGCCGAAGCCCGCAAGGCCCGGCTCGATTTCGAACGCTTCGAGCGGCTCCATCAGGACGGCAAGGTCAGCCTCGGCGAATTCGAAGCCGCCGAGGTCGCCCACGCC
>CAZHSS010000206.1:3150-3359 GCA_964535205.1 uncultured Verrucomicrobiota bacterium | reverse complement strand
CGAAGGCCTGCGGCCGGGCGAAGACCTGGTGGACCTGGCCGGCGCGTTCGATGCGGCCCTGAGCAGCTCCGACGAGAAGCCCGAGGAGTGGTCGCCGGGAGCCGGCAAGGAATAGCGGCCGGCGCTCCCCGGACGACGAGGTCAGGGTTCAGCGGTCAGGATGCAGCATCCGGCCAATGAACCCTGATCTTTTTTTCGCCTCTTCGGCA
>CAZHSS010000206.1:0-3140 GCA_964535205.1 uncultured Verrucomicrobiota bacterium | reverse complement strand
TACGCTGTATCCCAATCTGACCCGATGAACCTGACCTCTGAACCCTGAGACCTTTGATAATCATGATTGATCTGCACAGCCATTCGACGTTTTCCGACGGATCCCTGACTCCCGAGCAGCTGGTGGAGGCGGGGGTGGCGGCGGGGCTGGCGGCGCTGGCGCTGACGGACCACGACACGGTGGCGGGGCTGCCGCGGTTTCTGGCGGCGGGCGAAGGCCGGCCGATCCGGCTGGTGCCGGGCACGGAACTGAGTGTGGATTGCGCGCATGGCGTGATGCACATGCTGGGCTACTGGATGGATGTGGAGAACCCCGAACTGGTGCGGCAGATGGAATGGATCCGCAACGGGCGCGAGATGCGCAACCGCGAGATGCTGGAGAAGCTCAACGGGCTGGGGTTTGCGATGACCTGGGCCGACGTGCAGTCATTCGCGGGCGAAGACGTGGTGGGACGGCCGCATTTCGCGCAGGTGATGCTCCAGAAGGGGTACGCGAAAGACAAGAACGAGGTGTTCGACCGCTGGCTGGGCGACGGCAAGCCCGGGTATGCGGACCGTCCGCGCCTGACGGCGGAGATCGCAGTGGCGCTGATCCGGCAGGCGGGGGGGGTGGCCGTGCTGGCGCATCCGTTCACGCTGCGCATTGACAAGAAGGCGATGGAAGCCTTGTTTCATCAGCTGGCCGGGGCAGGGCTGGCGGGCGTGGAGTGCTATTATTCCGAGCATTCGGCGGATCTGACGAAAGACTATCTGGCGATGGCGGACCGGGCGGGACTGGTGCCGACGGGCGGATCGGATTTTCATGGCGAGGTGTCGCCGGGCATCCGGCTGGGCGTGGGATTTGGGGGACTGAATGTGCCCGACGAGGTGCTGGGACGGCTGGAGGCGAAACGTCAGATATAGGGGACAGGGGGAGGGGGGCAGGGGCACGGAATATCCAATGTCCAATACCCAATATCCAATGTTCAAGGGCGGGTAGAAAGCAGAGGGGCAGGCTGATTGGGGCTGATTCCCCCGGGACACCGGGCCGCGGGGATCTGAAGTCAAGCAGGTCGGCGGGCGGTGGCCAGAAAGAGGGGATAGCGGCGGCCGTTTTTTTCGCTTTCCGCGGCAGCCGTGAACTCGACCGCTTCGAATCCGGCATCGGCGAGGTGCCGGGCGAAGGCACGGCGGTTGAAGCCATGATGATGGACGTTGTGAGGGGTGGAGTGGAATGTGCCATCTTCTTCTTCCAGGTCCGCGATGGCCAGCCGGCCGGCGGGCGCGAGAAGGCGGAAGAAAGTGTTCAGCATGGCCTCGACATCGCGGACATGGTGGAGAGTCATGGCCGACACCACCAGATGGAAGGGGCCTGGCGGCGGCGGATCGGTTTGAAAATCCCCCGGCCGGATGTCGATGTTGGCGATGCCGGCGGAACGGGTTTTTTCGGCGAGAACGGCCAACATGCCGGGCGAGGAGTCCAAGGCCGTGACGTGCCGGACCCGCGGGGCCAGGGCGAGGGTCAGCAGACCGGTTCCCGCGCCATAGTCAAGGGTGTCCCAGTCGGGTTGCAGGGGGATGCGGCGGCAGATGGCGTCAAAGATGCCGTCGGCCATGCGTCGGCGGCCGGGGTGGTCGTCCCAGGACCCGGCGCGGTCGTCAAAGGGGTTGGTCATGGCGGATACGATAGGGTGAACGGCGGCCCAGGGCAATCCGCAATGCTTGACTTGGCGGGCGGTGTTTTGATAGGACCCTGCGCACATATGGGACAGCAACTGAGAAAACGCGTAAAGCGCAAGGCCCGCGACCGCCGTGTGAAACGGCTGAAAGAGCGCGCCCAGGCCGCCAAGAAGGCTACGGCCTGATCGGACCGGTTTTCGGACCGGGCTCACGTCCGCCAGACGGACAGCCGCATGGACCCGCCGGCGCCTTCGGGCGCGGCGGGTTTTTGCGTGAAGACAAGCATCCAGCCGAGGAACGAGGCGACGCATGATGGTATTTCTGGACGGCGTAGTGGAGGCGAAAGAGCCGACGCACGTGGTGGTGAACGTGAACGGCACGGGCTACGAGGCGGCGATCCCGCTGAGCAGTTACGACCGGCTGCCGCGGGAAGGCGAACGGGTGCGCCTGCTGACCGTGCTGGTGGTGCGGGAGGATGCCCAGCTGTTGTTCGGATTCATGACGGAGGAAGAGCGCTCGCTTTTCCGGATGCTGACGGACATCAGCGGGATCGGTCCGAAACTGGGGCTGGCGGTATTGAGCGGGCTGTCGGTGCGGGAGTTAAAGGCGGCGATAGCCGGGAACGATGTGAAGCGGCTGTCGGGCATTTCCGGTGTGGGGAAGAAGACGGCTGAGCGGATTGCGCTGGAGATGCGGGACAAGCTGGGCCGCGGGGAACTGATGGAAGCCGCCACGGGCGGCGCGCATCCCGGACCGGTGGATTCCAAGCTGCGGGATGTGCTGCTGGCGCTGGTGTCGCTGGGGTACAAGCAGGCGGAAGCGCAGCGAATGGTCAAGGATATGGCCGGGGATCTCAAACCCGATGAGCCGTTGGAGGACGTGCTGCGCCGGGTGCTGTCGGGGCGGCGGTAGGGCCGGAGGCGGCCGGATGCGCAGGCGGCTGTTTGCCGGGGTGGCGGTGGAGGCCACGGACGCGCTGCGGCGGCGGGCGGAGGAATGGAGGCAGGTGCTGGGGGGCCGGGTCCGTTGGGTTCGGATGGAAAACCTGCACCTGACCGTGGAATTTTTCGGGGAAACGGAGGAGGAGTGGATTCCCCGGCTGGAGCAGGCGCTGGCCCGCGCCGCGAGGGAGGTTCCCGGGCCGGTGGACCTGGCGGTGGGCAAGGCAGGGGTGTATGGGAGTCCACGGCATCCGCGGGTGCTGTGGCTGGGGGTGGAATCGGCCGGTCTGCCTGAATTGCACGCCCGGGTGCAGGAGGCGTTGCGGGAGGCGGGCTGGCAGCCGGAGGCACGGCCGTATTCTCCACATTTGACCCTGGGACGCTTCAAGGCCGGGGAAAGGGGGGCCCTCCTGAACCGCCGGCCGTCCATGCCGGATGCGCCGCTGACCTGTCCGCCGGTGCGGGAGCTGATTCTGTTCGAAAGCGTGAGGGGGCCGGCGGGCATAGCGTACGAAAAGCGGAACCGCTGGCGGCTGGGGGG
>CAZHSS010000205.1:0-3411 GCA_964535205.1 uncultured Verrucomicrobiota bacterium | reverse complement strand
TCACGCGAGGTATATCCGTCCCGAAGGGGTAAATCAAGCCTATCCTTGGCCTTTTCCGTCGTCTGGGCCATCATCCGGCGGCTGTTTTTCATCGGCTCCGCGGTCGGCGGCCCGCGTCCGGCGGGCCGTTCGGCGCAGCTGGTTCCAATGCTCCAGGCGCTTGCGAATCACTTCTTCATAGCCCTGGGATTCCGGCGCGTAGTACACCTTGTCGGTCGGGACGTATTCCTGATCCACGAAATGCCCGTCAAAATCGTGGGCGTACTGGTAACCCTGGTGTCCGAAGGCCTGGGCCGCGCGTTTAGACCCGGTGCTGCGCAAGGCCTTGGGCACGGGCAGAGTCCGGCCTTCCTTGATGTCGGCCAGGGCGGATTCGAGGCCCATGTAGGCGGCATTGCTTTTGGGCGCGGTGGCCAGATAGGTGGTGGCCTGGGCCAGGGCGATGCGGGCCTCGGGCATGCCGACGAAATCCACGGCCTGCAGCGTGGCCACGGCGACGCTGAGCCCGCGGGGGTCGGCGTTGCCGATGTCTTCGCTGGCGAGAATGACCAGCCGCCGCGCAATGAACCGGGGATCCTCGCCGGCGTAGATCATCTTGGCCAGCCAGTAGAGCGCGGCGTTGGGATCCGAGCCGCGCACGCTCTTGATGAACGCCGAAATCGTGTCGTAGTGCCCGTCTTCGTCGTGATCGTAGAGCACCGCTTTTTTCTGGATGCTTTCCTCGGTCACCGCGCGGGTGAGGTGAATGACGCCGTCGGGACCGGGCTCGGTCGTCAGCGCCGCGATCTCCAGGGCGTTCAGCGCGCGCCGGGCATCGCCTTCGCAGACCGCCGCGAGGTGGGTCATGGCGTTGTCATCCATCCGGATGTTCAGGTGGCCGAGTCCTTCCGGACTGGCCAGCGCCCGTTGCAGCAGGGTGCCGATCGCCTCCGCGCCGATGGGTTCCAGCTGGAAGATCTGGCTGCGGGATACCAGGGGATTGTTGATGAAGAAAAACGGATTGTGCGTGGTGGCGCCGATCAGCGTGACGGCCCCCTCCTCCACGTAGGGCAGCAGAACATCCTGCTGGGCTTTGTTGAACCGGTGGATTTCGTCAATGAAGAGGATGGTTTCCCGCTTGGAGGCGGCGCGCCGCTGCCGGGCGGCCTCGAGGGATTTGCGCAGGCCGGCCACGTTGGAGAGCACGCCGCTGGACCGGTCGAAGGCGCGGCGGGTGGCCGCGGCGATGACCTCCGCCAGGGAGGTTTTGCCGCAGCCGGGGGGGCCGTAGAGGATCAGGCTGGACAGCCGATCCGCCTCAATCGCTCGCCGCAGCAGCTTGCCCGGACCGAGAATATGGTCCTGTCCCACGATATCCTCAAGGGTGCGCGGGCGCATGCGCGCCGCCAAGGGGCGGTGCACCGGCGAAGAGTCCGCCGCCGGGGTAGAATCGCTGTCAAACAAATCGCTCATGGGACGGACCGGAGCATGCCAAATCCCCCTGCCCCGCCCAATCCTTTTCTTGGCGGCGGACACGGGAGGCGCTACGCTGACTCCCGCCATGAAACTCAACCTGCCCGTCGTGCTGTTTCTGCTGTATCTGGTCCAGTGCATCCTGCTGGGAATCCATCCGGTGTCGCGTCCGACCTGGTGGTCGGAGAACATCACCGTCTGGGTGGTGCTGCTTCCCGTGGTCTGGCTGTATCTGCGCGGCATCCACTTTTCCAACACCGCCTATGTCCTGATGTCGGTGCTGATCTTTCTGCACACCATCGGCGGCCACTACACCTTTTCGGAAGTGCCGTTCGGGTGGGTCACCGAACTCATCGGGGCGCAGCGCAACCATTTCGACCGTGTCGCCCACTTTTCCGTGGGCTTCTGGGCCTTCCCCATCATGGAATACATCGAAGGGCGCGGGTTCAGCCGCCACCGGGGTTTCAGCCTCGTGGTGGCGATGTCGGTCATTCTGGCCATCGCGGGGTTGTTCGAGATCGTTGAATGGCTGTATGCGGCGGCGGCCGACCCGGTGGCCGGCGCGGAATTTCTCGGTTCGCAGGGCGACATCTGGGATGCGCAGAAGGACATGCTGGCGGACGGTCTTGGGGCGGTAGCGGCCTGCCTGGCCTACGCCGTGATCTACCGCGGCCGCCGTTCCCCTCCCCTGCCCCGGACGGCCTGAGGCGGCTCAGCCGCGAAGCGCGGCCGCGGCGTCGGGAAAGGGCTCGATGACGCGCGGCAGCACGCCTTTGAGGAAAGAGATCGCGACACCGTAGTTGGTGACGGGCACGGTCCGGGCGCCGGCGGACTGCAGGCGGTGGAGCATTTCGCGGCGGTTGATCATGCAGGCCCCGCAGTGGATCACCAGGCGGTAGCGGCCGAGATCCTCCGGCCAGTCGCGTCCGGACGTTACGTCAATGTGCAGGTCCTTCCCGGATTTTTCGCGAAGCCATCGGGGGATCTTGCGCCGGCCGATGTCGTCTTCCAAGGCGTGGTGGGAGCAGGCTTCGCCGATCAGGACCCGGTCGCCGTCGCGCAGATCGTCCATGACGCGCGCCGCGCGGACCATGGCGGGCAGATCGCCCTTGAGGCGCGCCAGCAGGATCGAAAAGGTGGTGCAGAGAACTTGGGGCGGGGTCTCGGCCACCATCCGGTCCACGACCTGCGAGTCGCACACGACCAGATCCGGAGGCGACGCCAGCTTGCCCAGCGCGGCGGCATACTCCGTTTCGCGGACGGCGACAGCCATCGCCCCGGCGTCGAGGGCGGCCCGGATGGCCTGGACCTGGGGCAGGATCAGGCGTCCCTTCGGCGCCTCCATGTCCACCGGGACAATCAGCACCGCGAGCCCGCCGGACGGCAAGGCGCCGCCGTAAAAATCCGGTACGTGGAGGGCGCCTTCCGGCACCAGCCGGCCCAGCGCCTCTTTCAGGGCGTTCACCACGGCATCGCGGCGCGCCGGGTCCGGCGAGGATTCCAGCACATGGGGAATGCGCGACCGCAGCTGTTCGAGAAAGGCGTCCGACGGCCGGCGCAGGTCGGTCTTGGCCACCACCGCCAGCACGGGCACACCGGCGGCCTGGAGGTCGCCGAGCAGGCGCTCCTCGTGATCCGTCCAGACGTCCGGTTCCGTCAGCAGCACCGCGGCATCCATCCGGCGCAGCGCGGCGCGCATCCGCTGGCGTCGCGATTCGCCCAGCTCGGTGGCGTCATCCACGCCGCCGGTATCGGTGAAAACCACCGGACCGATCGGCAGCAACTCCATGGTTTTTTCCACGGGATCGGTGGTGGTGCCGGGCTGGGGCGAGGTAATCGCCACGTCCTGCCCCGCCACCAGGTTCAGGAAGGTGGACTTGCCGACATTGGTCCGGCCGAACAGCCCGATATGCAGGCGCATGGATTTGGGGGTCTTGTCCATCAGTCCCGGCCGAATTT
>CAZHSS010000204.1:789-3411 GCA_964535205.1 uncultured Verrucomicrobiota bacterium | reverse complement strand
CGCTTCTTCCTCCGTCGCCCCCAGCTCCAGCGCGGTCGTCTTGGCCAAGCTCCGCGCCCGCGCGATGGCCGGCGAGACTTCGCTGACGTCGGGGATTTCCGGAACGGGCCAGTCCGGACCGGTTTCATCCCAGGTCTCCTGGGCCGGCGCCCCGACCGCCGCCAGACCAACCAGCCCCACCACCCACAAACGGCGCAACCCGCAAACGGTATTCATTATTTGGTGAGCGTCTCAAAGCCCCCCCGCCCCGTCAAGACAGCAGGCGGAAAAAGCAGGATGCGGCGGTCAGCGGGTACCGAAGGCTTCGCGCAACCGGCGGCAGAGGGTCGTGTTGCGGCGACGGGCTTCGGCATTCCGGACCGCCAGGGCCACGGCCTTTTCCGTGCCCACTATGACAACCAGCTTTTTGCCCCGGGTAATCCCGGTATAGACCAGGTTGCGCTGGAGCATGACATAGTGCTGGGTGTGCAACGGCAGCACCACGCAGGGATACTCGCTGCCCTGGCTTTTGTGCACCGTCACCGCGTAGGCCGGCGTCAATTCGTCCAGTTCCTGGAAGTCGTAGGCCACCTTGCGGTCGTCAAACCGCACCACGACCTCCTGCTCGGCGGAATCCACCTTCTCGATCCGGCCGATGTCCCCGTTGAACACGTCCTTGTCGTAGTCGTTCTCTGTCTGCATCACCCGGTCGCCTTCCCGGAAGGTCCAGCCAAACCGCTCCACCCCGTGTCCCCGCGGATTCAGCGCCGCCTGCATCGCCGCATTCAGGTTCCGCGCCCCCAGATCGCCCTTCTGCATCGGGGTCAGGATCTGCACGTCTTCCCGGGCATCCAGCCGGAACCGCCGGGGAATCGCTTCGGCCACCAGGCGGCGGATCAGTTCCACGCCGCGCTCGGGCGTGTCCGCCTTCACAAAGAAGAAATCCCCGCCGCCGGCCATCCCCTCGTCCTTGCCGGGCAGTTCGGGCATCTGGCCGGAATTGATCCGGTGCGCATTGCGAACGATCCAGCTGCCCTCGTCCTGCCGGAAGATCTCCGTCAGGCGATAGACCGGAAGGGTGTCCGATTCAATGATGTCGCGCAGAACGCACCCCGGTCCAACGGACGGCAGCTGGTCCACGTCGCCCACCAGCACCAGCAGCCCGTGGCGGGGCACCGCCCGGAACAGATGCACCGCCAGCTGGATGTCAATCATGCTGGTCTCGTCCACGATCAGCACGTCGGTATCCAGCGGGTGGCGCGCGTCATGCCGGAAGCGTCCCGTGCCCGGCTCGTAGGCCAGCAGGCGGTGGATGGTCTTGGCCTCCATCCCGGACAGCTCCGCCATGCGCTTGGCCGCCCGGCCCGTCGGCGCGCACAGCATCAGGCGCAGCTTTTTCGCCGCCAGCACCTTGACCAGCGACCGCACCAGCGTGGTTTTGCCCACCCCGGGGCCTCCGGTAATCACCGCCACCTTGTGGCGGAATGCCCCGAAAAACGCTTCCTTCTGGCCGGCGGCCAGCTCCATGTCGAGCTGCTTCTGCACCCAGGCAGCCGCCGCCGGCAGATCAATCTTCGGGCAGGGATGGGGGCCCTTGGCAATTTCGGCCAGCCGCGCCGCCGCCTCGCGCTCGGCCAGGTCCAGCGCCGCCAGGTACACCCACGCTTCGCCGTCCTCGCCGGCCCCCACCGTCAGGCTGCCGTTGCCCACCTCAATCCGCAGCGCCTCCTCCATCGTTCCCGGGGGAATCCCCAGCAGGTCGGCGGTCTTCTCCAGCAGCGCGTCGCGCGGATAGGCGCAATGCCCCTGGTTCGACAGCTCCAGCAGCACATAGCCCAGCCCGGCGCGGGCGCGCAAAACCGAATCCTTCTCGATCCCCAGGCGCTCCGCGATCTGGTCGGCGATCTTGAACCCGATCCCGTGGATGTCGCGCGCGAGACAATAGGGATCCAGCCGCACCTTGGCGATCGCCTCGTCACCATACGCTTTGTAGATGCGGAACGCCCGCCCCGTGCTCACCCCGTTGGCGAACAGAAACGTCATGATCTCGCGGATGGTTTTCTGCGCCTTCCACGATTCCTTGATCTGCTGGCGGCGCAGCTTGCCGATGCCGTCCACCCGCTCCAGCTCCGCCGAGCGGTTTTCGATCACGTCCAGCACCCCCAGGCCGAACGACTCCACCAGCTTCTTCGCGTACACCGGCCCGATGCCCTTGATCAGCCCCGACCCCAGGAACTTTTCGATCCCCTCCAGCGAATCCGGCACGACCGCCTCCAGATGCTCCGCGTGGAACTGCCGCCCGTGCTTCCGGTCGATGTTCCATTTGCCGCGCGCCTTGATCCACTCCCCCACGGCGATCCGCGGCACCTTGCCCACCACCGCCACCGTCTCGCGGTGCCCCCGCGCCTTCACCTTCAGAACGCAGAACCCCGTTTCCTCGCTGTGAAACGTGATCAGCTCGACGAGCCCCTCGAGGGTTTCGTCCTGCGGCGCATTCAGGGGATGCGGCGATTTCATGGGGAGAATTTAGCAGGAATACAGGAAACGCAGGAAACCAAGACTTGATCGGGGATGGAATCCAAACAGCTGCGGCTCACCCGGTCCCGACCTCCGGGAGAGTCGGGACCTGCCGAGCCGGGCTGT
>CAZHSS010000204.1:0-779 GCA_964535205.1 uncultured Verrucomicrobiota bacterium | reverse complement strand
AGAGTCGGGACGCCCTACCCAATATCCTTTGCACAGGCTAAGGGTAGGGCGAGGCGTCCCTGCCGAGCCGGGCTGTTCGTTCAAAATCCGGCCCCAACGGGGCCGGCTACAAGAAAACCAAAACTGCTTTGTTTCGCGCAATTCGCGTATTTCGTAGTTGAATCGACTTCAAATTCCGACCTTGATCTTGGCGAAACCGCGCTTGCCGCTGCGGATCACAAGGCCATCCGTCGGCTCGATCTCCAGGCGGAAATCCGTCGCCTTGTCGTCGCCGATCTTCACGGCGCCGGCCTGCACCAGGCGGCGCGCCTCGCTCGTGCTCGGCGCCAACCCGGCCTTGACCATCAGGGTCAGGATGCCGATCTTCGCCGCGGGCACGACCACTTCGGGAATCTCTGTCGGCAGCTGGTTCTGCGAAAAGACCCGCGCGAATTCCGCGCTGGCCTCCGCCCCCGCCGCCTCTCCGTGGAACCTGGCCACGATCCGCCGGCCGAGCTCGTCCTTCACGTCGCGCGGATGCCGCGCGCCCGAGGCGACCGCGGCCTTCAGCGCGGCAATCTCCTCCTCCGGCAGGCACAGCACCAGCGAGAAATAGCGCCACATCAGCTCGTCGCTCACGCTCATCGTCTTGCCGAACGTGTCGGCGGGCGTGTCGTTGACGGCAATGTAATTGCCGAGGCTCTTGCTCATCTTGTTGACGCCGTCGAGGCCTTCCAGCAGCGGCATCGTCATCACGATCTGCGGCTCCTGGCCGTGGGCCTTCTGGATTTCGCGCCCGA
>CAZHSS010000203.1:0-3450 GCA_964535205.1 uncultured Verrucomicrobiota bacterium | reverse complement strand
CGTTCCGGCACTCGATCCCACCTGGCAATTGTTGTCGGCACCCGACCCCGACGGGTCGCAGACCGGCACCATGGCATTGTTCATGCCGGACGGGCAGTCGGCCGCCCCGTTGCCGACGCTGCACGTGTCGCCCAGGATCGGAGCCACCCGGCCCAGATCGATGCTCATCGGTTTTTCATATTTCAAACGCTTGTCAGACATAGAGGGCTCCTTGCGATCCGTAGATTAACATCCATTCATTCGCCTGGCAATCTAAGGCTGTTTCAGCAACACCTTGATGGTGCCGTACCATTCGCCGGACACATTGGTGGAAAGCGATCCCGTCCCCCCCCCACCCCAAATCGCGCACCAGGCGCGGGCCGAACAGATTGGTGGAATAGTGCAACTGGTAGAAGCGGTTGCTGCTGACCGGGAACTCGAACTGCAGCGTGCCGTTTTCAATCCGGCTGTCGATCACCAGCATCTGGCCGTCATCCAGCGGATCGGTATCGGCGATGTACTCGTCCCACGTGGTGCAGAAATCGCCGTCCTCGTCCGCGTTTTCGGCAAAGCGGATGTCCAGGGGATTCAGGTTGCGCGTTTCGAGCCAGATTTCGAACGAATCGACGAGCTTCCAGATCGTCAGCGTGCCGCTGGCGGCGCCCGTGAAATTGACGTCTTCGACGGTGGCCTCGACCGCATACCGGCCCGGTTCCGCGGGCAGGGAATGAAGACCGTTGTAGGTCAACTGCACGTTCAGGCCGGCGGGCGTTGTCGCAGCAGTCGCGGCCTTGGGCTGGCCGTCGTAGATCTGCAGCAAGTGACCCAGGGTGATGCCCGCCGTTCCCTTGGTCACCATGAGCGTGCCTGCTGCAGAGCCGGCGTAGTTGGGATCGGCGATCTGGGCGGCCACGGCATACCGGCCTGTTGCCGTCGGCGCCGAGGGAGAGCCATCGTAGGTGAAATCCACCGCCAGGCCGGGCGGATCGGTCGTCGCGGTCGCATGGATTTTCCCGCCTGTGCACGGCTGGAGCAGGCTGCCGAGTTCAATGCCGGCCGGACGCCGCGCGATTTCGAGGGTGCCAGCGGCTGCGCCGGCATAGTTGTCATCGGCGACGGCGGCGACGACCTCGTAGCGGCCGGCGGCAACCGGCGGCGAGCCGGAGCCATCGTAGGTGAGCCGGACGTCCAGGCCGCCGGGGTCGGACTGCGCCGCGACGCCCTGCGGCGCGCCGTCATACATGCGCGTCAAGCCGGCCAGCGTCACGGCGACAGGCGCCTTGGCGATCGTCAGCAGACCCGTGACGCCGCCGGCGTAATTGGCATCGGCGACCGTCGCGACGACTTCATATTCGCCCGCCGCCGCCGGCGGTTCGGTGCCGCCGGCATAGGTCCACTCCACCGCAAGGCCGGCCGGCCGGGTGGCGGCGGTCGCCGTCTTGGGCGTGCCGTCGTAGGTATGCGCCAGATCACCGAGCGCCACGGAGGCCGCCGCCCGGGCCACCACGAGCATCCCGGTCGCGAATCCTTCGTAGCCGACGGTCGCGACGGAAGCGACCACCTCGCAGGTGCCGGCATTCACCGGGGGCTGCCATTGGCCGTCGTAGGCGATGCGCACCGCCAGGCCCGCCGGCACGGTCGCGGCGGACACGGCGCGCGGCGCTCCGTCGTAGGTTTGGGCCAGGTTCGACAGGATGATTTCGGCCGGCGTCAGCGGATCGTTTGCCGGATCGTTGCCCGCGATTTTCAGCGCCGGATCGCCGAGCAGGTTATAGACCGCGATGGTGTCTTTCGCGAACAAAGAGGCCGGCAGCGAACGGCGCGCCTGGAGAAACGCGGGGCCGAGTTCGCCGGCGCCATCCTGGAGAATCGTGCGATAGAACGCCTCGCCCATTTCGAGAGCGGGCGCGTTCTGCGACAGGCCCGAAGGGCCGATGACCGCGACCGCGCCGCCGGCATCCCTCATCAGGCGTTCGCCGAGGCTGGCCAGGTTGGGCACCTCATAGCGCGCCGCGAGACAGGTCAGCGTCGCCACCACGGGCGGCCGCGCTGCGTTGGTCAACGCGGCCACGTCGGTATCCCGCAGCAGGTTGGCCGTCGCGTTGTCCGGAAGCGTTTCCAGCGACAGGAAGCGGATGTCGCCGTGCCCGATGTAATTGACAAAACCAACGCCGGAGTTGACCCACCGTTGCAGATTGGTGCGCGCCTGTCCGATCTCCATCGTTTCCAACTCGATCCGTTCGGCCACGGAATACGGCGCGAGAACCAGATCCGCCAAGCGTCCGTTGGCCTCGGTGAACGCGCCGGCGGCATCGGGATTGTCGGCCGCCAGCACGATTTGGTTCTGCCATTCGGCGCCGAACCCGGCCTCGTAGGCTTTGATTTTGGCAATCATCGCGGTCAGTTCCGCCGCATGCAGCGCCGGCAAACGGCCGATGGCGACATCGGGAGCGTCGTCGCCGCCCGTGTCCGCCAGCAAGCTGTCCGAGGCGCACACGCCGGCCGGCATCTGGATCATCAGCGGCGGCAGGTGGTTGGCTTCGGCATAGGTGATGCCCTGATAGTCGTAATGGCCATTGCCGGCCAGCACGACCATCCGCGGCGCCACCGCCCAGGTCGCCGCGGCGTGCCGCAGCAGGGCGGGAACGGCCTCCGGCGTGCGCACGCCGCCGGTCAGCAGATCGCAGGCATCCTCGAAGGTCGCCAGACCGGCGCGCAACCCCTGCCCCGCGCGATAATCCACGAGTTCCTGCGCGGCCCCGGCCAAGTCGCGGGACGCGATCACGAGATAGTCGATTTGGCTGGTCGCCGAGAGGAACCACGCGTCCGCCGCGGCCGGCTCGGGCGCCAGCAGCGGAACCGCATCCGCCTCGACCACCGCATAGCGCTCGTTCGGATCGGCAACCGCCCAGGCCCTGGCTGGCAGCTCGCCGTTCTCATCGGCCAGCCACGCGGGTTCTCCCGTTTCGTCCACCGCCACGGCCAGCGGCTCGGTGAAAGCCGCAGCGGAAACCGCGGACGCCCCGGCCGGTCCGAACATCGCCGGAATCGGCCACGGCGCGAGCGTACGGTTGAAGGCGGCTTCGACCGCATCCACGAAGAAGAAGCTTTGCGCGACGCCTTCCTGCTGGACGCCTTCGATCGTCAGTACGTTGGATTCGGCCGCCACGAGGGACGCGGGCACGGTCAGTTCGGCCTCGGCGACGTCCTGGCCATCGAACGCGACGGAGCCCACCTCGACGCCGTTGAACGCGAAGCGCGCCAGATGGTCGGGAGAATCCGGGGAACTGGATGATCCGACCAGACGGACCTTCAGCATCACGTCGCCGCCCGCATAGCCGCTGACGGCGCGAATAACGCCCGGTGCTTGTTCCATGAAATATTCCACGCCCCAAAAACAACCGCCGGCAAAGGTGGCGCGTGCGAAAGTTTGCGCGAGGTCGGCTTCGGCGACAAAAGCGAGCGAGAGCG
>CAZHSS010000202.1:0-3490 GCA_964535205.1 uncultured Verrucomicrobiota bacterium | reverse complement strand
TCGGCCTCGTCCTTGGCGATGTTTTCCTTCACCGGCTTCGGCGCGCCCTCGACCAGGTCCTTGGCTTCCTTCAGCCCCAGGCCCGTAATCGCGCGCACTTCCTTGATGACCGCGATCTTCTGCGAGCCCGCGCCCGTCAGTTCGACCGTGAACTCGGTCTTCTCTTCCGCCGCCGCCGCGCCGCCGCCGGCCGCCGGGGCCGCCGCCACGGCCACGGGGGCCGCCGCCGAAACGCCCAGACGCTCTTCCAGCGCCTTCACCAGCTGCGAGAGCTCCAGGACTGAAATCGTCTCGATCCAGTCCACGAATTCCGCCATCTTGCCGTCCAATTTCACTTCATCGCTCATGGGTTTTGATCTCCTGATCCTTGTTTTTTAAATCCGTGATCCTCTGTGCCGCCGGCCACGGGCCTAGGCGGCGTTTTTCTTGTCCGCGGCAGCCTTGAGCACGTACACCAGGCTCGCGAGCTTTTGGTTCATCACGCCAACCAAATTCGACATCGGGGCCGCGATCGTGCCGACCAGCACGCCCTGCATGACCTTCTTCGGGGGCAGCGTGGCCAGGGCTTCGACATCCGCCGCCTGCAGCACCGCGCCGTCCATGCGCCCGAGCTTGACAACGGGCACCTTGTTGGCCTTGGCGAATTCGCGCAGGGCCTTGGCCGCCGCGGCGACGTCGCCCGCGCCGAAAACCAGGGCCGTGGGCCCCTTCAGGCCCGGCTCGATCCCCTCGTAGCCCAGTTCCCGGGCCGCCACGCGGAACAGGCGGTTGGGCACCACCTGGAAGCGCGCCTGCGTCTCCTTCAGCGCCCGGCGCAGCGCCGCCGTCTTCGCCGTATCCATTCCCGTGAAATCCGTCAGGAGGACGAACGCCGTGTCCGCCAGCTGCTCCTGGATTTCCCTGACAATCGCTTGTTTTTCCGGTCTCATCTTCGGGTCTCCCAGCCTCAGGCGAATTCGCGCGGATCCAGGCGCAGGCCCGGGCCCATGGTCGAGGTAATCGTCGCGCGCTTGATGAACACGCCCTTGGCCGCCGACGGCCGCGCCGCGTTCAGCGCATCCATCACCGCCTTGCCGTTCTCGCGCAGCGCGGCGGCCTCGAACGACATCTTGCCGAAGGGCACCATCACGTTGCCGTGGCGGTCCATGCGGAATTCCACGCGGCCGGCCTTGCACGCCTTCACCGCCGCCGCCGTGTCATCGCTGACCGTGCCGGTCTTCGGATTCGGCATCAGGCCGCGGGGACCGAGCACCTTGCCCAGCTTGCGGACTTCCTTCATCGCGTCCGGCGTGGCCACCGCCACGTCGAACTCCGTGAACCCGCCCTGCACCTTGGCCAGCAGGTCCTCAAAGCCCACGTGGTCCGCCCCCGCCTCGCGGGCCGCGTCCGCCGCCGGGCCGCTGGCGAACACCAGCACCCGCACCGTCTTGCCGGTCCCGTGGGGCAGCGTCACCGTGCCGCGCACCGCCTGGTCGCTTTTCGTCGGGTCCACCCCGAGCCGGAAGGCGATTTCCGCCGTCGCGTCGAACTTCGTCGTGGGATGGTCCTTCAGGAACTGGATTGCCCCCTCTATCGTATAGAGGGTGTCGCGGTCCGCCTTGGCCGCCGCCTGCGTGTATTTTTTGCCATGAAACGCCATGTCGCCCTACTCCACTTCAATGCCCATGCTGCGGGCCGTGCCGGCCACCATGCGGATCGCATGGTCTTCGTCGTCTGCGTTCAAATCCTTCGCCTTCACCTTGGCGATCTCCGCCAGCTGCTGGCGGTTCACCTTGCCGACCTTGTCGCGGTTCGGCACGCCGGAGCCCTTGGCGATCCCCGCCGCCTTCTTCAGCAGCGACGCCGCCGGCGGACTCTTCGTCACGAACGTGAAGCTCTTGTCCTGATAGACCGTGATGACCACCGGGATGATCATCCCGGCTTCCTTCTGGGTCGCCGCGTTGAATTCCTTGCAGAATCCCATGATGTTCACGCCCTGCTGGCCCAGCGCCGGGCCCACCGGGGGCGCCGGGTTCGCCTGACCCGCCGGAATCTGCAATTTGATGATGCCTGTGACTTTCTTTGCCATAATCCGTCCGCCCGGGGCTATTCGCCCCTTTCCACCTGCCAATACTCCAGTTCCACCGGCGCCGTCCGGCCGAAGATCGAAACCGATACTTTCAGCTTCCCGCGCTCGGGATCCACTTCCTCGACAATTCCGCTGAAGCTCAGGAACGGCCCGTCGGTGATCTTCACCGACTCGCCCGGCTCAAACACCACCTTGGGCTTGACCCGCTCCTTCTTCTCCTCGATCTGCTGCAGAATCTGATCCACCTCGTCCGGGCGCAGCGCCACCGGCCGGTCGCCGCCGATGAACCCGATCAGGCCCGGCGTCGCCTGGATGAAGCTCCACGGCTTCTCCATCAGCTGCCGGGGCTGCACCGATTCGTCGTACAGCGCCATCTCGATCAGCACGTAGCCCGGGAAAAACTTGCGGGTCTGCGTCGTGCGCTTGCCCTGCTTCACCTCCGAGACCTTCTCGGTCGGGATCAGCACGTCGCCGATGTAGTCCTGCATCTCCTCGATCTGGATCCGCCGGGCGATGTTCTCGCGCACCTTCCCCTCCTGTCCGGTGAGAGCGTGCAGCACATACCATTTCTTTTCCATGACGCCTGTCTTCCCCGCCTTACTGGATGACCCAGCGCACCAGCTGCTGCAGGACCATGTCGCACACCGCCACGAAACCCGCCAGCAGCGCCACCGACAGAATCACCACCACCGTCGAGTCGAACAGCTCCGGACGCGTCGGCCATGCGCACTTCTTCAGTTCGGCTCCCACCTCGCCGAGAAAGCCGCGGAAGCCGCCTATCGTTTCTGCAATTCTGCTCATGTCTGTGTGCCTTTGCGTTGGCCGGCCCCCGCCCGGAATGGCAGGCCAGGAGGGACTTGAACCCCCAACAACCGGTTTTGGAGACCGGTGCTCTGCCAAATTGAGCTACTGGCCTGTGGGCTGCGCGTCGGGATCGTCCGCCTACTTCGTCTCGCGATGCAGCGTGTGCTTCCGCTCCGCCGGACAGTACTTCTTCAGTTCCAGACGCTCGGTCTTGGTTTTCTTGTTCCGGCTGTTCGTGTAGTTGCGCCGCTTGCATTCGGTGCACGACAGCGTGATGATTTCCCTGGGCATGGTTCCAAACTCCCGTCCGCGGATGCCCCCGGGGCGGCGGCGCCGCCCCGGGAATCCCGGTCCATTGGTCTTATTCCACGATCTCCGCCACGACGCCGGCGCCGACCGTGCGGCCGCCTTCGCGGATGGCGAAGCGCATGTTCTTCTCCATGGCGATCGGGGTGATCAGCTCGACATCCATGTCGATGTTGTCGCCCGGCATCACCATCTCGACGCCTTCCGGCAGCGTCACGTCACCGGTCACGTCCGTCGTGCGGAAGTAGAACTGCGGGCGGTAGCCCTTGAAGAACGGCGTGTGGCGCCCGCCCTCTTCCTTGCTCAGCACGT
>CAZHSS010000201.1:3062-3503 GCA_964535205.1 uncultured Verrucomicrobiota bacterium | reverse complement strand
ACGCCGGCTTCGACGTCAAAAAATCCGAAATCCACGGCATGTCCCAGCGCGGCGGCTCCGTCATCAGCCAGGTCCGGTTCGGCACCCGGGTCTTTTCGCCCATCATCCCCGACGGACAGTCCGACGTCCTCGTTTCGTTCGAACGCACCGAAGCCCTCCGCTGGGTCCATCTCGCCAAGCCGGCGGCGAAGATCCTCGTCAACAACATGGAGCGCATCCCCGTCACCGTGTCCAGCGGCCTCCAGCCCCCCCGATCCCCAAACTGTTTACTGCCAGAATATATAGTTCTTGCAATAACTATAGTTATTGCAATAACTATACAAAACGCCAAGGAGACCCGATCATGAAAATGCTGAACCCGACTCTCTGGAGAACCTGCCGGATGCTGGCCGGCTCCACCCGCATCCAACTGCTGCGGGAACTGCATGACCGTCCCGGCCA
>CAZHSS010000201.1:0-3052 GCA_964535205.1 uncultured Verrucomicrobiota bacterium | reverse complement strand
TCCAGCCCCCGGCGGCGGATATGGACCAGCGCCTCGCCGCCCGCCCCGGGCTCCTGCTGCTCGACGCCAATCCGCTCGCCGAACAGGCCGGCAACCTCCGCACCGCCAATGTCGTGCTCGTCGGCGCGCTCTCCACCCTCGTCCCCTTCGACGAATCCCACTGGCAGACCGCCATGCGCGAACGCATCCCCCCCAAGTTCCTCGACGTCAACCTCCGCGCCTTCGATCTCGGCCGCGCCGCCGTCCCGTAGCCCCCCAACCGCCTGCCGCCTATTCTTTGAGCTTGAACCCGCGCTATAGTTATTGCAATATGTATACATATTGCAATAACTATAGTCCGGCCTGTTCAACCCCATGGAGACTCCGATGCACAACCTGAACCCGACCCTGTGGCGAACCTGCCGGATGCTGGCTGGCGCCACCCGCATCCAGCTGCTGCGCCAGCTGCATGACCATCCCGGAAGCAACATCTCCGCGCTGTCCCAGGCCATCGGCATCAGCCAGCCCTATGCCAGCCAGGAAATGCGCCGCATCCAGTCGCGCGGATTCCTCCGCCCCGCCCATCGCGGCGCCTCTCTGGTGTATCAGCCGATCCCCGATCCGCAGGTGGCCTCCGCCGCCCCCCTGCTGAAGGCGGTGCTGGCCGCCCTGGGTTCCCGCCCGGCCCGGCAAGACGAGGAAATGATGGCCATCGCCGCCGGCCTGGCGCATGAACGCCGCATCGCCATGGCCCGCGCGCTCCTGGCCGCGCCCAAGACCCTGCGCCAATTGCGCAGCGAAATTCCCATGGCGCCCTGCTCCTTCCAGCTCCACCTGCGCACGTTGCTGGCCAGCGGTTTCGCCAGGCAGCGCAACCAGCAGGTGCAATTTGCCGTCCCGGCGCACCCGCTGGGCCAGGCCCTCGCCCGCCTGCTGCGGCACGGCGCCGCCCAATAGGGCGAATTCAGATTACCTGTAGCCGCTGCTGAACGGCCATGGAGATCGGCTCACCCGGAGGGTTCGCCCTCCCTTTCCGATCCTCTATCCGTCCCGACTCTTCAAGAGGTCGGGATCTGTGGTTGGCTGTTCGGCTGTCCCGGCTGTCCGATCCCATCCATAACCATGTAGCTACGGATGGAACCGGGATTGTACGGGTTCGATCCCCGGATTGGATTGGTTTGCATCCGTCCAATCCGTGAAATCCGTAGCTGGCTGTTCCGGCTGTTCAATCCCGGCTCACCCGGAGGGTTCGCCCTACCTCAAGCCTCCCATCCGGCGATGGGTAGGGCGAGGCGTCCCTGCCGAGCCGGGCTGTTTCCGAAATGGAACGGCTTCAACATGTACGAAAACACCCAGGCCGCGCGCCCCTTCACATCGGCGCTGGACAGCCGCGCCGCATTCGCGTAGCGTCCCGGTTCCGCTGCGCACAGAGCGCGGCGGCCCTGTGGAAGCATGGCCCGATGGCGTCGTGAACCCCCACCTGACGCAACCTGCCACCGGAAAGAACCCCCGATCATGAGCTTCCATTCCCTGGGCCTCGATGCCCAGCTTCTGCGCAATATCGAGTCGCAGGGCTACACCCTCACCACCCCCATTCAGAAACAAACCATTCCGGCCATTCTCAACGGCCGCGATGTCGTCGGCCTCGCCCAGACCGGCACCGGCAAGACCGCCGCGTTCGTGCTGCCCGTGCTCCACCGCCTGCTGTCCGGCCCGCGTCGCCGGTTGCGCGCGCTGATCGTCGGCCCCACCCGTGAACTGGCCGAACAGACCAAGGACGTCCTGCTCAAGCTGGGCGCCGGCACCGGCCTGCGCCACGTCACCATCTACGGCGGCGTGGGCATGCAGCCGCAGATCAACGGCGTCCGCCAGGGTGCCGATATCGCCATCGCCTGCCCCGGCCGCCTGCTGGACCTGCTCGGCCGGAACAAATTCACCCTCGACCACGTCGAATGCCTGGTGCTCGACGAAGCCGACCGCATGTTCGACATGGGCTTCCTGCCCGATATCCGCAAGATCCTCAAGCGCCTCCCGGCCGCCCGCCAGACCCTGCTGTTCTCCGCCACCATGCCCGACGAAATCCGCAAGCTTGCCCACGAAATCCTGCACGACCCCGTCACGGTGCAGATTGCGCACTCCAAGCCCGCCGAGACGGTGGACCACGCCCTCTATCCCGTGGAACAGGGACAGAAAACCGCCCTGCTGGTGGAGCTGCTGAAAACCCTGGGCGACGGCTCCGTGCTGGTGTTCACCCGGACCAAGCAACGCGCCAAACGCCTCGCCGCGCAACTCACCGCCGCGGGCCGCCGCGCCGCCAGCCTCCAGGGCAACCTGTCCCAGCGCCAGCGGCAGGCCGCCCTCGACGGCTTCAAGTCCGGCCGGCACCAGATCCTGGTCGCCACCGACCTGGCCGCCCGCGGCATTGACGTCGCCGACATCACCCACGTGATCAATCTCGACATGCCCGTCACCGTGGACGACTACACCCACCGGATCGGCCGCACCGGCCGCGCCGCCAGGACCGGCGACGCCTTCACGTTCACCACCCGCGAGGACGAAGGCGCCGTGCGCGCCATCGAACGGCTGCTCGGTTTCAAGATCGAGCGCCGCCGCCTCGACGGCTTCGACTACTCCCGGGCGCCCGCCCCGCTGGGAGCCCCCTCCCGCACCCGTTCCGCTGTCCGCCCGCGTTCAACCGCACCCCGCACCTCCGCCCGGAAGCCCGGTGGAAAACCGGGGGAAAAACCCCGCGGAAGGCCCGGCGGCCAGGGCTCCGGCCGCGTCCGCTCCTTCGGCTCCGTCAAGGCCAAGCGGCGCTATTCGCGCTAGCCCCCCCCTGCACCTCCGCTCCGGGTTTTCCACGGTGTGGATTTTTCCACAGCATGGAAAACTTTTCTGCGGTTTTTCCACGCCATGGAAAAAAGTTTTCCACACTGTGGAAAACCCGTTTGCCTGGGGCGTTTCCCACGTATTCATAGCCGCGCCCAGCGGGCGCAGCTACAGCAAGCGGATCGGTTGTAGCTGCGCCCGTTGGGCGCGGGGCTGTTGATTCAATTCCCGGCTCCATCGGGAA
>CAZHSS010000200.1:0-3536 GCA_964535205.1 uncultured Verrucomicrobiota bacterium | reverse complement strand
GCTGGGGCTGATGGGGGCCTCGCTGGCGCTGGCGCTGCGCAAGCGCGGCTATGCCGGGCGGCTGGCGGCGTATGCGCGCAAAGCGGACACCCGCCGGGAGGCGCTGGAACGGGGCATCGTGGATGCCGCGTACGATCAGCCTTCGGCGGCGGCGGAGGAGGCCGGCCTGGTGGTGCTGTGCGCGCCGATCCGGGCCTGCGCGGATTTGGCCGTCGAGATCGCCCCCGCGCTGAATTCCGGAGCCCTGGTCACCGATGTGGGCAGTACCAAGGGATGGATTTGCCGGCAGATGGCCGAGCGGCTGCCGGCGGGGACGTTCGTCGGAAGCCATCCGATCGCCGGATCGGAGAAGCAGGGCCTGCAAGCGGCGTCGGCGGACCTGTACGAAGGGGCCTTGACGGTGGTGACGTCCCTGCCGGGTGTGCCGGAGGAGGCCCTTCGGCGCGTGACGGACCTGTGGGAGTCCGCCGGGGCGCGGACCTGCCGGATGGCGCCGGACGACCATGACCGGCTGCTGGCGCGGACCAGCCATTTGCCGCATGTGGCGGCCGCGGCCCTGGCCCGGGCCATCGGACGCGACCGCGCCGGAGACGTCGGCGCGTTCTGCGGCACCGGTTTCTATGATTCCACCCGGGTGGCATCGGGATCCATTGACATGTGGAACGACATTCTGCGGACCAACGCGCCGGCGGTGGCGGAGGAATTGAGGGCTTTCAAAACCGAAGTCGAACAGGTATACGATGATCTCCAAGCGGGCCGGTTTGCCGAGGTGGCGGCCTTTCTGGAGCGTGCCCGGGACGCCCGCGCGGACTTGTTGAAAGGGCGCCGCCGTTAACGGCGGCGGCCCGGGAAGAACCAGGCGATTTCATGACCATACCGAAACAGACCAAGATCGTGCATCCCGGCGGATTTGCCGGCGGCGTGGTGCGCGTGCCGGGCGACAAGAGCATTTCGCACCGGACGGCGCTGCTGGCGGGGCTTTCTTCGGGCACGTCGGAAATCCGGGGCTTCCTGCAGGCGGAAGACTGCCTGAACACGCTGAAGGCGATGGAGGCGTTCGGGGCGCGGTCGTGGATTGACGAAGAGGGGGTGCTGAGCATCCAGGGCACGGGCGGCAAGATGATCGAGCCGGTGGGGCCGCTGGACGTGGGCAATTCGGGCACGGGCATGCGCCTGCTGGCGGGGCTCTGCGCGGGATCGCCGATCCAGGTGACCCTGACGGGCGATGCCTCGCTGCAGTCGCGGCCGATGCGGCGGATCAAGGAGCCGCTGGAACTGATGGGGGCGAAAGTGGACCTGACGCCGCAGGGAACGGCGCCGATGACGATCCAGGGCGGAAACCTGCACGGGATCGAGTACTGCCTGCCGACGGCGTCGGCGCAGGTGAAGAGTTGCTGCATTCTGGCAGGGCTGTACGCGACAGGCCGGACGACGGTGCTGGAGCCGATTCCCACGCGCGACCACACGGAGCGGATGCTGCGGGCGGTCGGGGCGCCCATCCGGGTGGAGGGGCAGCACATCTCGGTCGAAGGCTACGGCCCGAAGGGGCCCAAATTCCTGGCGCGGCCGTACGTGGTGCCCGGCGATTTCTCCTCGGCGGCGTACTGGCTGGCGGCGGCGGCGGCGATTCCCGGCGCGACGCTCCGCGCGGAAGGCGTGGGCCTGAACCTTCGGCGGACCGCCCTGCTGGACGTGCTGCGCCGCATGGGTGCCCGGGTCGAAATCGAGCGCACTTCGGCTCCGACGGACCCCGAGGTGTACGGCAACGTGACGGTCACCGGCGCCGACCTGAAGGGCACCGAGGTGAGCGGGGCGGAGATTCCCAACCTGATTGACGAGCTGCCGCTGGTGGCCGTGCTGGGCGCGCTGGCGAAAGGACGCACGGAAATCCGCGACGCCAGCGAGCTGCGCGTGAAGGAATCCGACCGGGTGGCCGTCATGGTGGAAAACCTGACGAACATGGGTGTGCGGGTCGAGGAGCGCCCCGACGGCATGGGGATCGAGGGGCCGGCCCGCATCGCGCCCGAAAAGAGCATACGCAGCTATGGCGACCACCGCATTGCCATGAGCATGTCCATCCTGGCGATTTTTTCCTCCGAGCCGGTGTGCATCGGCAACGTGGCCTGCGTGGACACGTCCTATCCGGAATTTTGGGATCAACTCGGCAACCTGGGAGTGAACGTTGAATAAACCTGTGATCATCGTGGCGGTGGACGGCCCTTCGGCCTCCGGAAAATCAACCGTGTCGCGCCGGGCGGCGCAGGCGCTGGGCTTTGTGTATGTGGATTCGGGGGCGGTGTACCGCGGGGTGACGTGGAAGTGCGTCAAGGAAGGCATTGACGTCAAGGACGCGCAGGCGGTGACGAACCTGCTGATCCGGATGAACATGGAACTGGTGCTGAAAGACCAGGCGGTGGGCTATCTGATTGACGGCGAGGATCCGGGGCAGGAAATCCGGGCCGAGCCGGTCCGCGAGCGGGTGGCGGACATTGCGGCCCAGCAGTCCGTGCGGGTCTATATCGTTGAAAAGCTGCGGCTGATGACGACATTCGGCAGCCTGGTGATGGAAGGCCGCGACATCGGCACGGTGGTGTTTCCGGACACGCCGTACAAGTACTATCTGGATGCGGACCCCGAAGAGCGCGCGCGCCGCCGGGCGGCGGAGATCCAGCAGACGGAGGGCGCGGGCGACGTGAACGAAGTGCTCAGTTCCCTGCGGCGGCGCGACCAGAAGGATTCGAGCCGCGCCACGGCGCCGCTGCAGATTGCGCTGGGCGCCAGGATCATCAACAGCACCGGCATGAGCATTGACCAGGTCGTGGACACGATTGTCAGCGACCTGAAGAAGGCCGGCGTCGTTTCCTGAGCCATGCGCGAGGGTTTGTTCAGGCAGCCGCTGTACTGGCTTTCACGCGGGACGGTCTATCTGGGCCTGCTGCTGAAGTACCGGATGCGGGTTACGGGCCGGGAGCATGTGCCGGCCAAGGGGGGCGCGGTGATTGCCGCCAACCACTGCAGTTATCTGGATCCGCCTGTGATGGCCGGCTGCAACAACCGGCGGATCGTTCATTTCCTGGCGCGGGACACGCTGTTTTCCAATCCGGTGGCGCGCTGGTTTTTTCCCCGGGTGGGGGTGATTGCGCTGGACCGCACGCGGGGCGATCTGGGGGCGCTGAAGAAAGCCATCGCCACGCTGAAGGAAGGCAAGGTGGTGGGCCTTTTTCCGGAAGGCACGCGATCGCCGGACGGGCAGATGCGCGAGGCCAAAGGCGGCATCGGGTTTCTGATTGCGAAGGGGGGGGTGCCGGTGGTGCCCCTGTACATTTCCGGGACCCATCAGGCGTTTCCCAAAGGGAGCCACCGGCTGCAGCCGTCGCGCATCACGGCGCATTTCGGTCCGGTCATCACGCTGGAGGACCTGCCTGAGGTCGCGCAGCCTCACCCGAAGGAACTGGCGGAGGCCGAGGCCCGGCTCGACCAGCTCGTCGGGCTGGAGGGGCTGCGGGCCCTGCTCGCCCGGCTCCGCGACGACGCGC
>CAZHSS010000199.1:0-3546 GCA_964535205.1 uncultured Verrucomicrobiota bacterium | reverse complement strand
GGTATTCCGGGAACGAAGCCCGTCCACGAACACCGTCATGCGGGCCATGGCCTCGCGGATGTTGTCCATGCCGGTGGCATAGGCGCAGCGCAGGAACCCCGCGCCGCTCCGCCCAAACGCATCTCCGGGCACCACGGCCACGCCATGCTCTTCGAGGAAGCGCATCGCGAACTCCTCCGACGACACGCCCAGGTCGCCGATGTACGGGAACGCATAGAACGCTCCGGCCGGCGTATGGCACGGCACCCCCATGTCCGCGAATGCCGCGATCAGGTAATTCCGCCGCCGGTTGTATTCCGCCACCATTTCCGCCACGGCCGCGTCGCCGCGCTCCAGCGCCTCCGCCGCCGCCTTCTGGCCGGTCGTCGGCGCGCTCATGATCGCGTACTGGTGCAGTTTCATCATGTTTTCCGACACTTCGGCCGGCGCACAGGCATAGCCGATGCGAAACCCCGTCATCGCCCATGCCTTCGACATCCCGTGCAGGAAAATCGTGCGCTCTTTCATCCCGGGCACCGAAATGAAGCTGACATGCTTCGACTCGTACGTCAGCTCCGCATAGATTTCGTCCGTCAGCAGCAGCAGATCGTGCGTCTTGCAGAAGTCCGCAATGTCCTCCACGTCCTTCTGTCCCAGCACCGCCCCCGTCGGATTGCACGGGAAATTCAGCATCAGCACCCGCGTCTTCGGCGTCACCGCCTTCTCCAGCATGTCCCGCGTCAGGCGGAACTCGTCCTCGCGGCGCGTTTCCACGCACACCGGCACCCCGCCCGCCAGAATGATGCTCGGCCGGTAGCTCACAAAGCACGGCTCGTGATAGATTACCTCGTCGCCGGGATTCAGGATCGTGCGCAGCGCCACGTCAATCGCCTCGCTCACGCCCACCGTCACCAGGATCTCCCGCTCCCAGTCATAGGTTGCCCCGAACTGCCGCGCCACGTACCCGGCGATCGCCTTGCGCAGGTCCGGATCGCCCCGGTTCGACGTGTAGTGCGTCGCCCCGCGCTCCAGCGACCACACGGCCGCCTCGCGCACCGTCCACGGCGTGTCGAAGTCCGGCTCCCCCACCCCCAGCGAAATCACGTCCTTGCGCGACGCCACAATGTCGAAAAACTTGCGGATTCCCGAAAACGGCAGCGCCTTCACGTGCGCCGCCACCTGGCTTCTGTTGCTCATGGCCGTTCGCCTCCCCCTGCGCCTACGGGCTGACCTGCAGCCGGTCGTCCACCTTGTCGCCGTCCATCAGCACGCCGTCCTGCTTGTAGGTCTTCAGCATGAAATGCGTGCCCGTGGACAGCACGCCGTCCAGGGTCGCCAGCCGTTCGCTCACGAACGACGCCACTTCGCGCAGCGTCCCGCCCTCCACAAACAGCAGCAGATCGTACTTCCCCGACATCAGATACATGTTCACCACTTCCGGGAACCCGCTGATCCGCCGCGCCACGCGGTCGAATCCGCCTTCGCGCTCCGGCTGCACCTTCACCTCGATCACCGCCGTCACCCGCTCGCCCGGCAGATGGTCCTCGTTCACCAGCGCCCGGTACCCCCGGATCGTCCCCGCCTTCTCGTACGCCTCGATGCGCGCCGCCACCTCTTCCGGCGTCGAACGGATCATCTTGGCGATGTCCTCCAGACTCGTCCGCGCGTTCTTCTTCAAAATGTCCAGGATTTCGCTCATGCCTGCCTCCGGCGTTTCTTTGGCTCAATCTTTCACTGTACCAGCCCCCTCCCGCCCAACGCCAACATATTTCAGCCCGCCATGAAATACGGGGTGCATCTGCGATTCGGTGCAGGCTGTGCAAAAAGGCCTTGTAGTCCTGTATGGCTGTCATCCCGAGCGGAGTCGAGGGATCTCGGCTTGGTCCCGAAGGCTGGCCATCGGGATTGTGCTCAGATCCCGCGGCGGCGGGACAAGTGATTTCGACTCCGGCACTACGCGCCTTCGCTCAATAGGACTTGGGCGTGCACCAAATCGCAGATTCGCCCCCCGTCTTTCTCTGCCTGGTCCTGTTTTCCTGGGTTTCCTGTTTTCCTGCTTTGTCCCCCCGTCCCCTGTCTCCTGTCCCCTGTTCCCTCTGACCTCCGACCACTGCCCCCCCTGGCCCTCCGCCCCCCCCTACCGCCCGTCCAGCGGCACATACGCGCGCCGCGGCGCCACGCTCTTGTACGCAGGCCGGATAATCTTGCCGCCGTTGGCCAGCTCCTCGAGGCGGTGCGCGCTCCAGCCGGCGATCCGCGCCATCGCGAAGATCGGCGTGTACAGCTCCGGCGGAATATCCAGCAGGCGGTACAGAAAGCCCGAATAGAAATCCACATTCGCGCTGACGCCCTTGTACATCTTGCGCTCGTGGCCGATAACCTCCGGCCCCAGGCGCTCCACCCGCTTGTAGAGATCCATCTCCTCCCCCAGGCCCTTCTCCGCCGCCAGCTTCTCCACCTGCCCCCGCAGGATTTCCGTGCGCGGATCGCTCGTCGAATACACCGCATGCCCGATCCCGTAGATCAGCCCCGAGCGGTCGAACGCCTCCTTGCGCAGCAGCTTCAGCAGGTAATCCCCCACCTGCCCGTCGCTGGACCAGTCCTTGACCTCCTGCTTCATCTCCTCGAACATCGCCACCACCTTTGCGTTGGCCCCTCCGTGGCGCGGCCCCTTCAGCGACCCCATCGCCGCCGCGATCGCCGAATAGGTGTCCGTCAGACTCGACGTCACCACGTGCGTCGTGAACGACGAATTGTTGCCGCCGCCGTGTTCCGCGTGCAGCACCAGCGCCAGGTCCAGCAGCTGCGCCTCCAGCGGCGTGTAGCGGCTGTCGCTGCGCAGCATGTGCAGGAAATTCTCCGCCGCCGACAGGTCCGGCCGCGGCGTATGGATCACCAGGCTCTTGCCCGCGTGGCGGTACGACGACGCCTGGTAGCTGTACACCGCCAGCAGCGGAAACGTCGCGATCAGCTTCAGACACTGCCGCATCACGTTCGGCAGCGACACGTCGTCAGCCGCGTCATCCAGCGTGTACAGCGCCAGGATGCTCTGCGCCATCCCGTTCATCATGTCCCGGCTCGACAGCGCCAGCAGCGAGTCCCGCACGAAATAATGCGGCAGGTCCCGGTACGATCCCAGCAGCTTGCCGAAGCCCGCCAGCTCTTCGCGGCTGGGCAGTTCGCCCCCCAGCAGCAGGTAGCTCGTCTCCTCGTAACCCGGCCGCCCCTCCGGCAGAAACCCCGCCACGATATCCTCCACGTCCATCCCCCGGTAGATCAGATGCCCCGGCCCCGTCTCGTCGCCTTCCGGATGCGCCTGCACCTCGCCGATCTGCGTCAGCCCCGCCAGCACGCCCTTGCCATTGATGTCCCGCAGGCCGCGCTTCACGTCGTATTTCGCGTACAGCGAGGAATCCACCTGGCTGCTGGCCAGCGCCATCTCGCTCAACTGCGCAACCCACTTGCTCTCGTTCTGTTCCATCATCCACCTCCTGCCCACCCGATCCACGCCGCGCAGTCTAGCCAATCCCCCCGCCCCCCGGAAACCCCAAAATTCAGTGGTCAGTG
>CAZHSS010000198.1:0-3585 GCA_964535205.1 uncultured Verrucomicrobiota bacterium | reverse complement strand
TCCCCCTGAACCCTCCCCCCTCTTCCCCTCCTCTTCTCCCAAAATTCTCTTGCGTTCCTGTCGCGCCCCTTGCGCCTCTTGCGTTAACTGGCTGTCCCGGCTGCCGGTCGTTGGCCGTTGGTGTTCCTACCGGGGCATGGGCAGATTCCGCCAGGTGTCGGGGCCCTGGCGCTCCAGGGCAATCACCCAGTGGCTGCGGCTTCTCCGGGGCGGCAGGCTCAGCTGGTACTGATGCACAAACCCGTTCGGCTGGACCACGACCATGAGGCTGTTGTCCGGCTCGTTCGTGTCCAGCACCAGGTAAAAGTCCGCCATCACCCCCATGCCCAGGAAATTGACGGCCACATGGCCTTCGGAATTGATCCGCGCGGAAAACGGCATGGGCAGGGCAATCGTGGACCCGCCTACGGGCGTAAACCGGGCTTCCATCAAATCGCCGCCGATCACCTGCCGCTTCACCAGCTCGGTCTTCATCGTCCGGCCGGACTGCATGACCACGGTGAACCCGCTGGACGACCACAGCAACTCGCCTTCCTGGTAGCCGACCAGGTACGGGGCGATCACCACGAATTGAATGCGCTCGATGGGATCCTCGACCGGCGGATGCCCCGGCATCAGATTCACGGCCGCGTCCACCGCCACCAGGCAGTAGCGCTTGGCGAACTGCTGAAATTCCACGCCGCCTCGCGCGACTTCCGGGTCATATCCGCCGAGTTTCAGCACCTCCGCCAGGTACTCGGGACACCGCCGCGGCACCATGTCCACCGGCGTGGCTTCCTCGATGAACGCGATATCGTCGATGGTCCCGGCCGCGCGGCGCAGATGCTCCCCCCTTTTCAGGGGCACGGCCACCACCTGGCCGTTGCGGTCGTCGGTCAGCAGCAGACGCCGGCCGGCAGCGTCCCACAAAACCGATTCCACGGTGCCGTCGTGTTCATACACCAGCTGGAGTCCGCCCGACGTGGGGTCCATCCGAAAAATCCTTCCGGATTCCTCCGCCACGAGAAACGCCCCCCCCGGCAGGGAACAAACCCCTTCCGGCGAATGAAACGTCATGTCCCACAGAAAGGTCCGCACCATGCGCGTCCGCAGATCCACGCACCCCACCAGGCCGGGTATCTCCGCCGTCATCAGGGCATAGCGGCCATCCGGCGAAAAGCAGACGCCCGAGTAGCTGGTCATGGCGTGATTCAGCAGCAGCCACCAGTCGCCGCTGGCATCCCGGTGCAGGATCACCCCCATGAACAAGTCCCCCCGGCCGTCGGCCCCCGCGACATCCTCCAGGCTGGAACCCGCCAGCAGCAGTTCGCCTTTCGGGCCGATCGCAACGGATTCCCAGGCAAAGCGGCTGTTCTGGAGCGGCAGCCGCACCACCTCGCCCTCCATCCGGCTGCGCCGGACCGGTCCGCGGATATCAAAGACCAGCAGCCGTCCGCCGGGAACATCCTCGGCGACATACAGCCGCCCCTTGTCATCCAGCGCGAGCCCTTCCGGCGAGCGCAGCCCGGCCACCTGGGTGCGGTGGGTCCCGCTCACCTCGTAGATCGGCGTGCGGGAATCCACGACCGTCCGTTTGGTGCCGTCGGGCCGGATCCGGACAATCGCCGACGCGTCTTCATCCGTCAGATAGAGGTCCCCGGTCTCCGCGTCCAGTGCCAGGCCGTCCGGACTCAGAAACCCCTGCGCCAGGATTTCCGGCGGCTGAAAGATCGCCGGCAGCGGCAGATTGGTGGAGACCACGTCCAGTGTCGGCAATACCGCCCCCAGGCCCCCCGGCGAATTCGTGGCCGCCCCGAACGCCCCCGTGGCCCCGAACAGCCACAACAAAACCAGCGCCGCACGCCACCCGGCGGTCCCGGTCTTCACTTCTGCCTCGTGGCGGCGCCCATCGGCTGTTCTATTGGACTGGGATTTGGACATGGATGATTGATAATGGCCCGGCCCCGCTCTGTCAGCCTTCCCCGCCTTCGAACGGGGCGGTCTCCACCGACCCGTCGGCCTTCTTGACCAGTAGCCCGATCTTCTTCTCCACCTCATTCAACTTCGAAGAGCAGAGCTTGACCAGTTTCTGGCCCTCCTCGAAGGCTTCCACCATCTTTTCGAGACCGAGTTCGCCGCTTTCCATCGCCGCCGCGATTTCCTCCAGCCGTTCCAGGGCCTTCTCGAAGCTCTGGGCCTTTTCCTTCTTTTCCGCCGCCATGGGATTCTCCTTTCTTCGGGTTTACGGTGGAATCCACCGTACCATCGGCCAATTCCGTTCTCAACCGCGTGCCGGGGCGCGCCGCGGCCGCGGACCGCAGCAGCGATCCGTCCGGCAGGCGCGTCAGGCTGTAGCCTCGCGCCAGCACGGCGCGGGGATTCAGCATCCGCAGCTGCGCGTCCGCATGCTTCAGGCCGCGCCGCGCATCCTCCAGCCGCCGCCGCGCCGCCTGATCCATTCGGCGAGCCGCCGCCGCCGTGCGCTGGCGCACCAGCTGCGGCAGGCCGGCCAGCGCCTTCTGCAGCCGCACCGCCATGAAATCCACCTGCTGCTGACGGCGCGCCACGGCCTGCAGCGGGTCGCGCAGTCCGGGTGTCCGCGCCGCCCGGTCCAGGCGGTGGCGAAACGCCAGCGCCGCGGCGCGCGCGCCCAGGGCCAGGCGGCGGCGGGCATCCGCCACCCGCCGTTCCAGCTCATCCTTGCCCTTCACCACCATCTCCGCCGCGGCGCTTGGCGTCGGCGCCCGCACATCCGCGGCAAAATCGCTCAGCGTCCAGTCAATCTCGTGGCCCACGGCGGAGATCACGGGGACCGCCGAGCGCACAATGGCCCGCACCACGACCTCTTCGTTAAAGCACCACAGATCCTCGAGGCTGCCCCCGCCCCGGCCCACGATCAGGACATCCAGCCCCCCGAGGGCATTCAACCGGCCGATGGCCTCGGCGATTTCCTCCGCCGCGCCCGCCCCCTGCACCCGCGCGGGCGCGATCACCACATGCAGATTCGCAAAGCGGCGATCCAGCACCTGCAGGATGTCGCGGATCGCCGCGCCCGTTGGCGATGTCACCACGCCCACATGCTGCGGCAGGGCCGGCAGCGGCCGCTTGCGCTCCTCGTCAAACAGCCCTTCCGCGGCCAGTTTCTTTTTCAGCAGTTCCAGCCGCCGCATCAGCTCCCCTTCGCCGGCCGCTTCCAGGCGCTTCAGCACAATCTGCACATCCCCGCCCGCCTCATACATCGTCACCTGCCCGAAGCCCCGCACCAGCAGGCCATCCTTCAGCGGCATCGCCACGCCCGCCACCGCGCCGCGGAACATCACCGCCCGCAGCTGCCCCGCCGCATCCTTCAGCGTGAAATAGGCATGGCCCGACGCCGGCCGCCGCAGATTCGAAATCTCCCCCTCCACCCAGACACTGCCGATCGCCCCCTCCAGCGCGCCCTTGATCCGCCTCGCCAGCTCCGAGACTGACCAGACCTTGCGCTCCGGCTTCGCCGGCCCGTCCGGCCCATCCCAATCAGAAAACGGTTCCGCCATCCCCGCCCCTACCATTCGATGGGAGCGTTCAGCTCCTCCAGCTCCTCCGGCGAGTAGTCCGGCGAGACCA
>CAZHSS010000197.1:608-3627 GCA_964535205.1 uncultured Verrucomicrobiota bacterium | reverse complement strand
CGTCATGGAAAACTTTTTTCCACACCGTGGAAAATCCGGAAACCCGCCGGCGCGCAGACGCCGGGGACGGGCCGGACTAGTCCGGAATCATGCCGATGCGGAGAATCTTGCGGCCGGCGGTGATGATCGTCACCGTGCTGCCATCCACCGTGTAGTCGGTGTCCTGCACCAGTTCCTGCCAGTCCCAGTCTCCCGCATCCAGCGCGCAGTCGGCGCCGTACACATGGTTCAACTGGTAGCCGGCCGGCAGGGTGAACTCCAGATTCCCTTCGCCGTTCACCTGGATATCCTCGCCGAAATCCGGCCCGATTACCGGCACGGAAGGCTGGATCGTGTAGTCCGCCCAGGCGCCGCTGGCAATGTTGCTGGCCACAACCGTGGCGTTGCCGTTGGTCAGGCTGACCACGGTGATGTTGAAGCGCACCGTGCCGGAGCCGGGATCGAACGACACGCCGGCCGGCACGGTCACGGCCGCCTCGTTGTCGCTGGTCAGCACGATATCATCATCCACCGTGGAGCCGCCGCGCGTCAGTTCGAACTCGTACTCGCCGGTAGCGGTGGGATCCCAGGTGCCCGCAGTGAAGGCCAGCGTGGGCAGCTGCGGCCGCACGGTGTATTCCGCCCAGACGCCCGTTTCCGCGTTGCTGGCCGTGATCGTGGCGTCGCCGTTGGTCAGGCTCAGGACCGTCACAACGAACGATACCGCATCCAGTCCTTCGTCGAACTGCACGGCATTCGTCACGGTCACGGCCGCCTCGTTGTCGCTGGTCAGCACCAGGTCGTCGCCCACGGGGCCTTCGCGCGTCAGTTCAAACGGATAATCGCCCGCCGCGGACGGGTTCCATGTGGCCTGGCTGAACACCAGCGACATGCGCTCATCGCCGGCGATCTGCAGGTCGTTCATGAAAATCGCGTAGTTGACGTTGTTTTCCGGAACGTCGGCATACCCGCCGCAGTACATGGAAACGCCCGTGGCGGCCTCGCCATGCACGATGTTGGTGACATAGGCCAGGTTGACCGCGCCTTCGACCGTCCGGGTCAGATACAGCTGGATGCCGTCGGCCTGCTGGGTGATTTCCACCTCCACCACGGCACCAGGCGAATAGTTGGTGGAAATCGTCTGGCCGTTGACCTTGAAGGTGTCGCCGGGGGACACATCGATCAGGTTGGCGAACTGCCCGCCGGCCGAAAAGATGTCCACGCCGCGGCCGCCGCCGTCCCAGTTGTAGGTGAACGTGAAGCTCAGTACATCCCCCGCCTGCAGCGGAGCAAACTGCCGCTCCCCGTTGCACCAGCCACCGGCACCGTCGCCCATGAAGCGGAACGAGTAGCCGTTGGTCGAATTCAGATCGCCGCCCCCCCCGGCCGTCGAATCGCCCAGCTCGGCCGGCGCACCCCACAGGTTCCATGCGCCGAATCCGGTGCCTTCGTTCGCGCCGTTCGTGAAGGTTTCCGGGATGTAGTTGCCGGCGGCGTCCTGCGCCAGGACGCCGGAGGGATCCGCCACGGTTGCGCTGAAGACGGCGGGCTCTACATCGTCATTGTCGGCCGTGAGGGTCACCTCGCCGGGCGCCACGCCGGTCGCCGCGAAATACAGAACACTTCCGTTGATGTCAAAGTACACGGTGTCGGGCACGGTCAGCCGGTTGGTATTGGAACTGGTCAGGTTGACGATGTGTCCGATGCCCGTGGGAGTATTGCGCCGCAGCGTGTAGTACATCGTCCCGCCGGTCCAGACCGTGGCCGGGCCTTCGATGGTGATGGCCGGCTCGGAGACGGTCACGTCAAAGGTGGCCTGGGCCGCGGCGTTGCTGGCCAGGATGGTGGCCACGCCGTAGGCCATGGACGTGGCGGTAAAGGTGGTCTCGGTCGCGCCGGCAGCGAAGGCCGCCGCAGGCGGCACGGCCAGCACGGACGGATCGCTGCTGGTCAGGCTGACGTTGTCCCCCACCGCGCCCGTGCGCGTCAGGGTGTACTGCACCGGCTGCGGCACGATGAACAGCTCCCACGGCCCGCCGATGGCCAGCGTCGGCGCCACCGGGGTGATCACGTAATCCGTCCAGACGCCTGTCGCCTCATTGCTGGCCACGATCGTCGCCGGACCCTCGGTCAGACTGACCACGGTCACGTTGAAGCTGACCGAGTTGGAGCCTTCGGTGAAACTCACCGCGTCGGGAACCGTCACGGCATTGGTGTTGCTGCTCGTCAGCACGATGTCGTTGCTGACCGCCCCCGTGCGCTCCAGAACAAACTCGTATGGCCCCGGCAGGGCGGGATCCCAGGTGCCGGAAATGAATTCCAACCCGATCCGATCCGCTCCAAAAATCTGGAGGTCGTTCATGAAGATCGCATAATTGACATTGTCCGCTGGATCGCAGGTGTAGCCTCCGCAGTACATCGATACGCCGGTGGCCGGTTCCGGATTGAGAATGTTGGTCGTGTAATTCAGGTTCTCTGTGCCGTTGGTTGTCCGCGTGATATGGAGTTGGATGCCATCCGCCAGCTGGGTGATTTCAACATCCACTACCGCACCGGGAGACCATTCCGTGGACAGTGTCTCTCCGTTTACTTTGAATGTATTGCCGCCGGTGACATCGATCAGGTTGGCGAACTGCCCCGTCGCACAGTACATGTCAACGCCACGCCCCCCGCCGTCCCAGTTATAGGTAAATGTGAAGCTAAGGATGTCGTCTTCCTGCAAGGCTTCAAACTGCCGTTCCCCGTTGCACCAGTTGCCGGCCCCGTCGCCCATGAACCGGAACGAGTATCCGTTGGTGGAATTCAGGTCGCCGCCGCCGCCCGCTGTCGAATCCCCCAAGTCGGCAGGCACATTCCACAGGTTCCAGGCATTGAAGCCAAAGCCTTCGTTGGCCCCATTGCTAAAGGTTGCCGGTGTATAATTGCCCGCTTCGTCATAGGCAATCACACTGCCCTGCCCCATCGCCGCGCCGGCCAGCGCCAGCGTTCCAATCATCAATCCGCACAGTATCTTGGTTTTCATGTCAGCTCCTTTTGCCGC
>CAZHSS010000197.1:0-598 GCA_964535205.1 uncultured Verrucomicrobiota bacterium | reverse complement strand
CGAAGAAGCGGTCGCGGTCGGCAGCCGCGGCCTCCAGCTCATCGTGCAGGGCCTTGGCCTGGCTGAGCTTTGTCAGCGCCGCCGCCATGCACTCCCTTTCCAGCCGCCGCCCGGAGCGAAGAGCGCTCCGCAGCTCCTTTTGCCGCTGGGCGGCGACCCACGTTCATGCCGGGGTATCGTGCCATGCCCCCCGCACCGAATCAATCCTGTTATCGTAAGATTATCGTTATGTATAACGGTTTATTCCCCCGCCCCCGCCCCGGTCCCGCGCCCAGGGTCCAGCCAGCAAAAACGGCATCCGTTGCCGGATGCCGTTTCGCGCCAGATACTCTGGAAAGACGGACTACTTGGCGTCCTTCTTGTCTTTCTTGGCGGGTTTTTCTTTTTTGGCGGCCTTGGCCGGCTTTTCCGCCTTGGGAGCTTCTTCGGCCTTTTCCTTTTTGGCCTTGGGGGCCTTGGGCACGAAGTCCACCCACTCGAGGATGCACATCTCGCTGCTGTCGCTCATGCGCTTGCCGAGCTTGACGACGCGGGTATAGCCGCCGGCGCGATCCTTCATGGCGGGGGCCACGGCGGCGAACAGCTCGGCCACGGCCTT
>CAZHSS010000196.1:3336-3630 GCA_964535205.1 uncultured Verrucomicrobiota bacterium | reverse complement strand
CACCCACGGGGCCCGCCTTCGCCAAGGCTACGGCGGACAAGCAAGCCCGTGGGGGGCTGGAGACGGCGGGACGGGGGCCTCCCGGCTCCAAACAGCCGAAACAGCCCCGGCCTCAGCGCGGCCGGCTACAACGACAGCCCGGCGGCTTGGGCCAAGCCGGTTTGCCGGTTCCATTTCGCTTGAAGTGACAAAGACACTTGACAAATACGCGATTCGCGAATAGCGTATTGCCATGAATATCAAGTCGCAGGATTTGCTGGTTGTTCTCAAGGGGCTGTCATCTGGTTGGCCGGG
>CAZHSS010000196.1:0-3290 GCA_964535205.1 uncultured Verrucomicrobiota bacterium | reverse complement strand
TGCGTTGCTAGGCACGCAGGTGGGCTTGAGCGCATCGGAAGCTCATGCCGGGGTACAACGCGCACGGTGTGCGGGGTTGTTGCAGGCGGGCAACGCGGGGCCCAACCGGAGCGCGCTGGCGGAGTTCTTGATCCACGGCTTGCCGTATGTGCTGGCGGTGCGCCCGGGGCGGCGGACTCGCGGGATGCCGACTGGCTTTGCCGCCGCGCCGTTGCGGGAATTGTTTCCGGTCGCGCCTGATGATCCGGATTTGCCAGTCTGGCCGGATGCGGAGGGGGAGGTTTACGGCGTGGAGATTAAACCGATCTGCCGTTCGGCGCCTTTCGCCGCGCGACAGGATTCGAAACTCTACGAATGGCTGGTTTTGGCGGATGCCCTGCGCGGAGCCGGGCGCGCCCGCGAACGTGAGGCGGCGGAACGGATCGTGCGCGAAAGGTTGGGATATCATGCGGCCGATTGATTTGGACGACTTGAGCTTGGTGGCGCGCAAGCTGGAGTCGCTGGGGGTGGATTTCGTGTTCACGGGCGGGGTGGTTGTCGGATTCCTTGTCGACAATCCGCTGATCCCGATTCCCCGGCGGACAAACGACGTGGATGCCATCGTGGCGGTGACGACTCGGATCCAATACACCGCTTTGGAGGAGCGCTTGCGCAGGGAGGCCGGTTTCCGGCACGATATCTCGGAGGGCGCGCCCCGGTGCCGGTGGTTGGTGGATGGGGTGAAGGTGGATATCCTGCCGATGCGGGATTCGACGGGAGAATGGAGCACGCGGTGGTTCGAGCATGCGCTTGAGTCCGCTTCCGTTCAGGAATTGCGAGGCGTTCGCATGCCCATTGTTTCCGCGACTTGCTTTGTGGCGACCAAATTGGACGCGCTGGCGGATCGCGGGCGGGGAGACTATCGCGCCAGCCACGACCTGGAAGACATCGTGGCCGTGATCGATGGGCGGGAAACATTGTGCGCCGAGCTGGCCGCTGAAAGTCCGGAGTTGCGCCGGGCCGTGGCCGCAGGCATCCGGAATTTGCTAGGGCAATCCGATTTTCGCGAGGCGTTGCCGGGGCATTTGCTTTCCGACGATGCCAGCCAGGCGCGGTTGCCGTTGCTGGTGCGGCGGCTGGAGAACATTGCCGGACTGGCGGAGTAGCGTTTTCCCTGTTCAGCGCCTGGTCGGACCTGATTCACCCACGGCGCCCGCCTTCGCCAAGGCTACGGCGGACAAGCAAGGCCGTGGGGATCTGGGTCAGCCGTAGTGGGCGACGATCCATTTCTGGTAGTCGCCGGAGCGGACCTGGGCGCACCAGTCGGCGTGGTGCAGATACCAGTCCACGGTGCGTTCGAAGCCAGATGAAAAAGTTTCGGCGGGGGTCCAGGAGAGGTCGCGTTCGATTTTGGAGCAGTCGATGGCGTAGCGGCGGTCGTGGCCGGGGCGGTCCTTGACGAAGGTGATGAGGGAACGGCGGGGTTTTCCGCTGTCGAGCGGCGGGGCCTTGGCATCCACGAGGTCGCAGATTTTCTCGACGACGCGGAGGTTGGGGAGTTCGTTGCGTCCGCCGACGTTGTAGGTGGAGCCGAAGGCGGCTTCCTGCATGACGCGCCAGATGGCGGAGCAGTGATCGGTGACAAAGAGCCAGTCGCGGACGTTGAGCCCGTCGCCGTAGACGGGGAGGGGTTTGCCTTCGAGGGCGTTGAGGATCATCAGGGGGATGAGTTTTTCGGGGAACTGGAAGGGGCCGTAGTTGTTGGAGCAGTTGGAGAGGGTGGTGGGGAGGTTGTACGTCTCGTGGTAGGCGCGGACGAGGTGGTCGCTGGAAGCCTTGGAGGCGGAGTAGGGGGAGTTGGGGGCGTAGGGGGTGTCTTCGGTGAAGAAGCCGGAGTCGCCGAGGGAGCCGAAGACTTCGTCGGTGGAGACGTGGTGGAAGAGTTTCACCTGGTCCGCGTGTTCGCGGGCGGCCTGGAGGAGGGTGTAGGTGCCGAGGATGTTGGTGCGGACGAATTCGTCGGGGGCGACGATGGAGCGGTCCACATGGCTTTCGGCGGCGAAATGGGCGATGGCGTCGATTTCGTATGTCTCGATGGCGTTTTGGACGGCGGCGGCATCGCAGATGTCGGCCTTGACGAAGACATAGCGGTCGCCGGCTTTTTCCGCGAGGTCGAGCAGGGAGAGGGGGTTGCCGGCGTAGGTGAGTTTGTCGAAGTTGACGATGCGCTGCGGGCCATCGGGCTGGTCGAAGAGCCAGCGGATGAAGTTGACGCCGATGAAACCGGCGCCGCCGGTGACGAGTAGATTCCGGACGGGGCGGGGCATGGGGTCAGGTCCTGACGGCGTTGAGCAGGGCTTCGCGGTAGCGCTCGACGTATTCGCGGAGGTCTTCGCGCCAGTCCTGCATGAGGTTGAGGCCGGCCTTTTTGAGGGCGGTGTTTTCGAGGATGGAATTGGAGGGACGGACGGTGGGGGTGGGGTATTCGGCGGTGGTGCAGGGGCGGACTTCGCAGTCGAGCTGCATGGCGGAGATGAACTCGCTGGCGAAGTCGTACCAGGAGCAGTAGCCTTCGCCGGAGGCGTGGAAGAGGCCGCCGGCGTCGGCTTCGACGACGGCGAGGATCTGCTGGGCCAGGCGGCGGGACCAGGTGGGGGTGCCGAACTGGTCGTTGACGACGCGGAGGCCTTTCTGGGGTTCGTTGACGGCGCGGCGAAGGATGGTTTTGAGGAAGTTGTAGCCGTGGGAGCCGTAGAGCCAGGCGGTGCGGAGGATGGCGTGGCGGGGGTCGCGTTCCTGGATTTCGCGTTCGCCGGCGAGTTTGCTTTTGCCGTACACGCCGACGGGATTGGGCTTGTCGGTTTCGACGTAGGGTTCGGGCACGGGGCGGACGCCGTCGAAGACGTAATCGGTGGAGATGTGGACGAGAAAGATGCCATAGGCCTGGGCGCGGGAGGCGAGCAGCGCCGGACCGTCGCGGTTGACGTGCCAGGACTTGGCGACATCGCTTTCGGCGCGGTCCACGGCGGTATAGGCGGCGCAGTTGACGATGACGTCGGGCTTCCAGAGGTTGAGGACGCCGTCCACGCTGTCGGCATCGGTGATGTCGAGGTTGGGCAGGTCGAGGGCCAGGGCGTTATGCTTGGGGCCGAACACTTCGCGGCAGTCCCATCCGAGCTGGCCGTATCCGCCGGTGACGAGGATTTTCATGGGGGATCCTTTCTTTAAGAGGTCAGAAGTCAGGGTTCAGGGGTTCAGGGTTCAGCGGTTCAGGGTTCAGGGGTTAGAGGACATCCTCCTTCGCCGGGGCT
>CAZHSS010000195.1:0-3656 GCA_964535205.1 uncultured Verrucomicrobiota bacterium | reverse complement strand
AACCTAGACAAACAGCTCCAGAGGCTGCTGTGCTACCGTTACACCATCGGGCAGGTGGATTGAAAACGCGCTTGAAGGTACTTTTTTTGGGGGCGAAGTCAAGCCCTCGCCGTTTCCCGGCCGGTACCCGGGGTTGATTGGACCGCCCATGAGCGATTTCCAGAAAGACAACGTGGCGCTGATGTGCGACATCGGCGAAATCGTCGGCCTCTTTGATTTCGAGGCCGGCCTCGATGCGTTTCTGGCCCGCATTGTCTCCACGGTGGCCTGGCACATGCGCGCCGCGGTCTGTTCGATCTATCTCTACGAGTCCAAGACCCGTGAACTGGTTCTCCGGGCCAACCAGGGGTTGAATCCGGGCCTGATCGGCCATCTCCGCCTCAAGCTGGGCGAGGGCATCACGGGGACCGCTCTGAAGGAAATGCGCCCGATCTGCGAGGCCAAGGCCACCGATCATCCCGCCTACAAGCACATCCCCGGCAGCAACGAAGAAGCCTATCTCTCCTTTCTCGCCGTGCCGATCCAGCGGAAGATGAATCCCGTCGGCGTGATCGTCGTCCAGGATCCCCAGTGGAATTACTTCACCCCCAACGATGTCCAGGCCCTCCGCGTCATTTCCTCCCAGCTGGCCGGCGTGATCGAAAACGCCCATCTGCTCATGCGCCTTCACGGCGCCCCGGAGGCCGAAGCGGCGGCCTCGTCCGACGCCCCGTTCTTCGGCGACAACGCCCTGGAGAACGGCACCCATTGCATCCGCGGCAAGGGGGCTTCCGGCCGGATGGGCATGGGCCTGTCCACCCGCATCGGCCAGTACCTTGCCCGGAATCCCGCCGAGTATCTCTGTCCCCTCGGTCTGACCGAGGTGGATTTCGACCGCGCCATCGAACTGACCGAACGCCAGCTCATGGATCTCCAGAGTCGCCTTGAAGACAAGCTCCAGGACGCCGCCTCCATGATTTTCGGCGCCCACGTGCTGATGCTCAAGGACGAAGCCTTTTCCGGCGAAATCCGCCAGAAGATCCGGGCCGGCAAAAACCCCTGGACCGCCATTCTGGACGAAGTCCGCCACTATGCCGAGCTGTTCGGCAGCAGCCCCAATCCCGCCATGCGCGAGAAGGTTCTCGATGTCGAGGATCTGGGCCATCGCCTGCTCTACAACCTCGCTCCGCCCTCCATCGAAAGCGCCAGTCCGGACTATTCCGGCCAGATCGTCATCGCCGAGGAACTCCTGCCCTCGGATATCCTCAAGCTGGCGACCGAAGGCGCCGCCGGCCTCATCCTGCTGGGCGGCGGCCAGCACTCCCACGTGGCCATTCTCGCCAACGCCCTGCAGATTCCCCTGGTGATCGTGTCGGACCGCCGCCTACTCAGCCTTCCCGAGCACACGCCTCTCCTGCTCGACGGCAAGGACGGCCAGGTCGTGGTCCGCCCCGGCCCCGAAGCCATCAAGACCATGCAGGACATTGTCCGCTCGCTGGCCGATTCCGAACGCCTGGCCGGTGAAGTCCGGCCCGACACCCGCACCCGCGACGGCGTGGAAATCCGGCTGATGGCCAATCTGAACCTGATCACCGAACTGGATGTCGCCCTGCGCGTCAAGGCCAGCGGCATCGGGCTGTACCGCACCGAGTTTCCCTTCATCGTCCGAAGCACCTTCCCGACCGAGGAAGAGCAGTACCAGGGCTACCGCGGGGTCCTCGAACGCATGGACGGACGGCCCGTTGTCTTTCGCACCCTCGACATCGGCGGCGACAAGGCCTTGTCCTATTTTCCGGTCGGCCACGAAAACAATCCCTTCCTCGGCCTGCGCGCCCTCCGCTTCACGCTGCGCAACCCGGAGATTTTCAAGCAGCAGCTCCGCGCCCTTCTCCGGGCCGCCCATGATCATCCGGAAGCCCGGATCATGTTCCCGATGGTCGCGTCTCTCGATGAATTCATGGGCGCGCGGGAGATCGCCTGCAAATGCCGCGACGAACTCGCCCGTGAAGACATTCCCCACCGGCTGCCCGAACTCGGCGTCATGATCGAGCTGCCCGCCTCCGTCCTGATCGCCGACGAACTGGCCGCCGCCGCCGATTTTCTCAGCATCGGCAGCAACGATCTCATCCAGTACATGCTGGCGGTAGACCGTACCAACGACGAAGTCGCCGCCTGGTATTCCCCCCATCATCCCGCCGTTCTGCGCTCCCTCAAACGGATCGTGGAAGCCGGCGAACAGGCCGGCAAACCCGTCTCTCTCTGCGGCAACCTCGGCGCGGATTCCCGCATGCTTCCCTTCCTCCTCGGTATCGGCCTGCGGATTTTCAGCCTCGATCCCATGCAGATTCCCCCGGTCCAGCGCCGCATCGCCGAAATCGATCTCGATCGCGCGCGGGTGTATGCCCGGAAGCTGCTGAGCCTGGGCCGCACCGGCGAAATCGCCGATTTCATCGAGACATTTGACGGCACGGCCTGATGGATACGCTGCTCCATGGGGTTCTGGGCGCCGTGGCCTGCAGCCGGACCGGGCTTCCGGGGGGACGCCGCGGGCCCGTGGATGAACGCGGACGCCGGCAGTTCACCGACTGGACCCTCTGGGCGGCCCTGGGGTTCGGGCTGTTCCCCGATATCGCCTCGCTGGGGATTCATTTTGCGACCGACCTGTTCACCGGCAACGGCGTGCGCTGGCACGCCATTCCCGATTTCGTCTTTCTGCTGTACAATCTGACCCACAGCCTGCTGGGCATCGCCATCGGCTATGCCCTGCTGGTGGCGTGGAAGCGGTCTCTCTGGCTCCCGGCCCTCGCCTGGCCGCTGCATGTCTTGTCCGATGTTCCCACCCACGGCGATGGACGGTTCATGACGCCGATTTTCTGGCCCTTCACGGATCGGGGGTTTGCCGGCTGGAACTGGTGGCAGTATAACTGGATCTTCTACGGCAGTTGGATCCTCGTCGGAATTCTGTGGCTCACGGTTGTCCTCATGCGTTGGAGTTGGAAGGATTCACATCAGAGGAGAGTTTCATGACCTTTCTCGATCTGGTCAACGCCCGCCAAAGTGTAAGGGGCTTCGCGCCCGGCCGCCGCATCCCCCGCGACAGTCTGGAGCGCGCCCTCGAAGCCGCCCGTCTGGCGCCCTCCGCCTGCAACTCCCAACCGTGGTCGTTTGTGGTCGTGGACGACCCCGCGCGGGTACGCGAACTGGCGCAGGCCGCCTGCACCCGGCCGCCCTACGGCATGAACAAGTTTGCCGCCAACGCCTCCGCCATCGTGGCGGTGGTGACGGAAAAAATGAAGCTGGCCGCCCGGATCGGCGCCCAGTTCCGGGGCGTTCAATACAGCCTGATTGACATCGGCATCGCCTGCGAGCATCTCCTGCTCCAGGCCGCCGAAGACGGTATCGGCAGCTGCTGGCTGGGCTGGTTCGACGAGCGCGCCGTCAAGCGCGCCCTCGACATCCCCCGCCGGTCCAAGGTGGACATTCTCCTGTGCCTGGGCTATCCGGCCGATCCCGCCCTGCGCCCCAAAGTCCGACGTTCCCTCGACGACATCCGCCGCTACGTCTAGGGAGTCTTGCAGATGTGAGTGACATCGTTGCGGTCATGTCGAGCGACGTCGAGACATCTCGGCCCCACCCCAACGGCCAGCCTGCGGGACCAGGCCCAGATCCCTCGACTC
>CAZHSS010000194.1:0-3659 GCA_964535205.1 uncultured Verrucomicrobiota bacterium | reverse complement strand
TCAACCCGTTTGAAGGGGCGTGAGCCCGCGAATCATCCGGCGAGCTCCCCCCCCATGTCCCCGGGCCCGGAGTTTTCCACGGTGTGGAAAATAGTTTTCCACCGTGTGAAAAAACTGCCATTTTAGGCGCCTATGAAGGCATTGGCATTGGAATTTTCGACGGAGGCGGCGAGCTTGGCGCTGCTGGAAGATGGCGCCGTGGTGGCGTCGGTGGCGGTGGATGCAGGGCATCGCCGCAGCCAAGGGCTGTTCGATGCGGCGGAGGCGCTGCTGAACCGCGCGGGATGGACGTTCGCGGACATCGGCGTGTTCGCGGTGGGGTACACGGGATTGCGCGTGAGCGTGACGGCGGCCAACGGCTGGGCGTTGCCGGAAGGGAAGCCGGTCTGGGCCATCAGCAGCGGGGCGGCGCTGGCGGCGGAGCTATTCGCTGAACACCCGGAGATTTCGCAGGGGGTGGCGTGGGGCGATGCGCGCAGGGGGACGATCTGGGCGGGGCGGTTTGAGCGCGGCGAGGGCATCGTCGTGCGCCAAGTCGGCGACTGGCGGTTGATGCCGGCGGAGGCGCGCGGCAAGGAGTGGCCGGGGGCATGCTGGGCCGAGGCCGGGCGCGCGCCGAAGGCCGAATGGGTGGGGCGGCTGTTTTTCGCGGGGGGGGCGCGCGAGGAGCTGCAGCCCATCTATCTGCACCCGGCCGTGATCGCCGCCCCGCGCTTCGATGCCGAAGGCAAACCGTTGGCTTGAAGTGGGAGGGAGATTCGAGATATAGTGCGCTTTCTTAGGAAAGGACCTGCCAGATGCAACGGATCATGATGAAATCGAAAATCCACCGTGCGACGGTGACGGGACTGGAATTGGATTATCCCGGAAGCATCGCCATCGACGAGGATTTGCTGGAAGCGGCGGATATCCTGCCGGGCGAGCAGGTCCAAGTGGTGAATGTGAACAACGGCGTGCGCTTCGTGACCTATGCGATCCTCGGGAAGCGCGGCAAGGGCGGAATCGTGCTGAAGGGAGCGGCGGCCCGGCTGGCGGTCAAAGGCGATTTGGTGATCATCATCACCTATGCGGGCATGGAGGATGCGGAGGCGAAGAAGTTCAGGCCCCGCGTGGCGTGCGTGGATTCGGCGAACCGCTTGATCGACAACCCCTGAGGACGGGCCATGGGTCTGCTGATTCGCGGCGGGGAGGTGGTGACGGCGGCGGGGCGTCGCTTCGCGGATGTGTGGTGCGAGGGGGAGACGATCACCAAGGTGGCGCCGGACATCGCTCCGCCGCCCGGAGCGACGGTGGTCGAGGCGGCGGGCAAACTGGTGTTTCCGGGCTTCGTGGATCCGCATGTGCACGCCTATCTGCCGCTGACCAACGTATCGGCGAAGTCCGACTACGCGAATTGCACGCGGGCGGCGCTGCTGGGCGGCACGACGTGCCTCATGGATTTCGCGGGGTCGGGGCTGGAGGCGGACCTGGACGAGGCGTGGGCGGTCTGGACGGCGCAGGCGGAGGGCAAGGCGTCGTGCGACTACGCATGGCACCTGACAGTCACCCAATTCGACGACGCGACCCGGCGGCAGCTGGAGGGCTATGTCGCGCGCGGATTGAAGTCGATCAAGATTTACCTGGCCTACAAGCCGACGCTGGCGATTGCGGATGCCGACCTGATCCGGGTGCTGGAGTTTGCGGCGGCGCATGACATCGTGGTGATGGCGCACTGCGAGAATGCGGACCTGATTCCGGCCCTGCAGCGGAAGCGGCTGGCCGAGGGCGTCACGGGGCCGGAAGGCCACGCGCCGAGCCGTCCGCCGATAGTGGAGGCGGAGGGGGTGTGCCGGTTTCTGACGATGGCGGCGGCGACGGGGGCGAAGGCGTACGTGGTGCACCTGAGCTGCGCCGAAGCGCTGAGCATGGCCGACCGCTTCCGCGGGAAGGTGAAGGATCTGTTCATCGAGACGATGATTCACTACCTGGTGCTGGACCGGAGCTATGCCGAGCGGCCGGATTTCGAGGGCGCGAAGTGGGTGTTGTCGCCGCCGCTGCGGGGAACGGGCGACCAGGAGGCGCTGTGGGCGGCGCTGGCGGACGGCCGCATTGATACGCTGGGGACGGATCACTGCCCGTTTGATTTCGAGGGGCAGAAGACGCTGGGGCGCGGCGATTTTACAAAGATCCCCAACGGGATCGGCGGCGTGGAGGAACGCATGGCGCTGGCTTGGACGGCGGGGGTGGCGGCGGGCCGGATCACGCCGGAGCGGCTGGCGGCGGTGGCGGCGGAGAATCCGGCAAAGATTTTCGGGCTGTACCCGCGCAAAGGGACGATTGCGCCGGGGAGCGATGCGGACCTGGTGGTGTGGGATCCGGCGGCGCGGCGGACGATTTCGGTGAAGACGCAGAGCCTGGACACGGACTACAACCCCTACGAAGGTTTCGAGACGGCGGGGGCGCCGGAGGTGGTGACGGTGCGCGGCGAGATCATGGTGCGCGGCGGGCGGTTTGCGGGGACGCCGGGGCGCGGGCGGCTGGTGCTGTGAGCGGGTTGGCGCGAAAGGGTCGCGGACCTGATTCACCCACGGCACAAGGCCGTGGGGGTCTTGGAAGAGGGGGCTCAATGTCCACGGCAAAAGGCCGTGGGGGTCTTGGAAGAGGGGGCTCAATGTCCACTATCCAATTGCGCCGGGATTTTCCACGGTATGGAAAACTTTTTTCCACGCTGTGGAAAACGGCGGGGCTGGCGGTGCTGGGGCTGGCGGCGGCGGCGGTGCGGGCGGAAGAGCCGGCGGGGCCGTGGGCGGCGGGGTGGGACTGGGGGCCGGTGGCGTCGTGGATGGAGGATGCGGACGGCAATGACCGTTTCCGGGCGGCGGGCCCGTTCTGGGAGCGGGCGGCGGGGGATGGCGGCCTGACGCTGCGGGCGACGCCGCGTCCGCTGTGGGCGCGGGCCGCGGACCCGGCGAACGGCCGCACGGCGTGGGATTTCGTCTGGCCGCTGGCGGCGGGCAAGACGTTCCATGAACAGAAATCCTGGCGCGCGGGGCTGGCGTGGTTTTACGACCGGGACCGGACGGACCCGGAGTCGGGCTACCGGTTCTGGCTGCTGCCGCTGTGGTTTCACGGGCGCGACGAGCAGGGCGACGGCTATGCGGCGCTGTGGCCGCTGGGCGGGGAGATCCGCAATTTCCTGCTGAAGGACCGCATCCGGTTTGCCCTGTGGCCGCTGTGGACGCAGAGCTCGATCAAGGATGTGCGCACGACGGATGTGCTGTGGCCGATCTGGTCGCGCACGACGACGCCGGACGGGCGGCTGGAGAAGTTCCGGGTGTTTCCGCTGTGGGCGCGGTCGCGGGACCGGGGGCGGTACGAAAAGCATTCGGTGCTGTGGCCGGTGTGGACGCACGCGCGCTGGGAGCATCCGAAGGCGACGGGGACGGCTTGGGTGCTGTTTCCGCTGTGCGGGCGGGTGGACCTGAACACCCAGAAGGGATGGATGGTGCTGCCGCCGCTGTTCCAGTTCATCCGGGGCGAGCAGCTGAACCGGACGTTCTGCCCGTGGCCGTTTTACCAGCGGGAGACGGGGGCGCGGGAGAAGCTGTACGTGTGGCCGCTGTACGGGCGGCGGAAGGACGGGGTGCTGGAGCGCCGGTTCTGGCTGTGGCCGCTGATCG
>CAZHSS010000193.1:0-3663 GCA_964535205.1 uncultured Verrucomicrobiota bacterium | reverse complement strand
CATGATGCGCGGCACGTTTGCCAATGTCCGCCTGCGCAACCGCATGGCCTCCCGGGAGGGCGGATGGACCCGCCTCCAGCCTTCCGGCGAAGAAATGAGCATCTTCGACGCCGCCATGACGTACCAGAAAGACGGTGTTCCCGCCGTGGTCATCGCCGGCAAACTCTACGGCGCGGGCAGTTCCCGCGACTGGGCCGCCAAGGGCCCCCTGCTTCTCGGCGTGCGTGCTGTCATCGCCGAAAGCTTTGAGCGCATCCACCGCTCCAATCTCGTCGAAATGGGCATCATGCCGTTCGAATTCACCGACGGCCAAACCGCCGACACCCTCGGATTGGACGGCACGGAAGTCCTCACGATTCGCGGCGACGGCCCGTTGCAGACCGGCGGGCTCCACCACGCCACCGCCCGTCGCACCGACGGGTCGGAAACCACCTTCACCCTCCGCAACCGCATGGATACCCCCATCGAAATCGACTACTACCTCGCCGGAGGCATCCTTCCCTACGTCCTGCGAAATCTGATCGATCGCCGCTAAAATCCCCGCTGTTCCTGCATTCGCACTTCGGCCCGCCCCTTGAATCCGCCTCAGCTTTTTTCGGAATGATTGTTTTATAAAACAATCACATGGCCTTGATCCGCATCCTGTCGAAGCAACCGGCATCCATGGAAGAGCTCGCCGGCCGGTTGCGCACCGCCCCCAACCACTTGACCCGGCATCTGGCCATTCTGCGGCAAACCGGCTGGATCTTCCGCGAAGGCCGTTCCTACCGTCTGAAACCGCCAACGCATCCCCTGCAGACCGCCCTGCTGGAGTCGCTCTGAACCGACCATTGAACCCGGCGGCCATCGGAATTCTTCGTTGGTATTTTCCTGCCGTCTCGGGTAGAAGATCAGGGTTTACTCCGAGGAACCGTGCCCATGAAATTCGACCATCTTCGCGACAGTTACCACTCCCGCCTTCAAGCCGCCGCCCCGCTCGCCCGTGGCAAATTCGTTCCCAAAACCGACGCCCTGGGACTGCTGCAGGCCGTGATCCGCAGCGGGGACCGGGTATGCATCGAGGGCGACAACCAGAAGCAAGCCGACTTTTTTGCGCGTGAACTGGTCAAGCTGGACCCCGCGGAGGTGAACCACCTGCACATGACGCAATCCACCCTGGTCCTGGACGAGCATCTCGAGTTGTTCCGCCGGGGCATCGCCGACCGCCTGGATTTCGCGTATTCCGGGCCGCAGTCCAAGGCCCTGTACCAGCTGGCCGCCGCCAACCAGGTCCAGATCGGCGCCATCCACACCTACCTGGAGCTCTACGGCCGCTATTTCGTGGATTTGTATCCGCAGGTGGCCATTCTGGCCGCGGAAGCCTGCGACGAAACCGGCAACATCTACACCGGCGGCAACACCGAGGATTCGCCGGTCATCGCCGAAGCGGCGCGCTTCAAAATGGGCGTCGTCATCGTGCAGGTCCGCCAAAAGCAGGCGCAGCTGCCCCGCGTGGACATTCCGGCCTCGTGGGTGGATTTCATTGTGGTGACGGACGAAGACTATCACCTGCAGCCGCTGTTCACCCGCAATCCCGGAAAAATCACGCCCCAGCAGATCCTGATGGCGATGATGGCGCTCAAGGGCATCTACCAGCCCTACGGCGTGCAGGCGCTCAATCACGGCCTCGGCTACGCCACCGCCGCCATTGAACTGCTCCTGCCCACCTATGGCGCGGAACTCGGACTCAAGGGACAGGTCGCCACTCGCTGGGTGCTCAATCCCCATCCCACGCTGATCCCCGCCATCGAGGCCGGATTCGTCGAACATGTGTACGCGTTCGGTGGCGAGCCGGGCATGGAGGACTATGTCCGGGCGCGTCCCGACATTTTTGCCGTCGGCCCCGACGGCTCCATGCGCTCCAACCGGTGCTGCGCGCACATCGCCGGACTCTACGCCATTGACCTCTTTATCGGTGCCACGCTGCAGATCGACCGCTATGGCAACTCGTCCACCGCGATCCAGGGCATGATCGCCGGCTTCGGCGGCGCGCCCAATCTCGGCGGCACGCCACCGGGCCGCCGTCACAACACCGCCGCCACGGCGTCCGCGGGCGGCACCCGCGAACAGGTCTTCCGCGGGCGCAAGCTGGTGGTCCAGATGACCCCCACCCGCTCCGAGAAGAAGAACATTCCGGTCTTCGTCGAGGAGCTCGACGCCCAGCAGCTGCACCGGGACGGCATTTTCCCGGAACCGCCGGTCATGATCGCGGGCGACCAGGTCACGCATATCGTCACGGAACTGGGCATTGCCTACCTCGACCGGTGCCCCGATCCGGAGACCCGCCAGCAGGCCGTGGCCGCGGTGGCCGGCGATACACCCGTTGGCGCGACGTCCACCGCCGCGGCACGCGACACCCTGCGTTCCGCCGGCATCCTCCGGACCGTCGCCGATCTCGGCATTGATCCCGCATCCGCCACCCCCGACCGGCTGCCCGCGCATTCGCTGGAAGACCTGGTGACAGCCTCGGGCGGCCTGTACCGGATCCCCGCCGGCTGCAAAGGCTAGCCCGCTCCCCACTCAGACGCCAAAAAAGGCCGGTTGACAGGCATTTTGCCTTGTGTTCAAGCCTGGATTCGGCATCCTCCAAGCAGGCAGATAGTTGCATGTCCGGAGGTTGGCACATGAAGGCGGGTTGGAGGCACAGCATGTCCGGTTGGAGAAAATGCACGGGGCTGGTCGCGGTTGTCGCGGGATGCCTGAGCATCGCTTCGGCGTCCGCGCAGGACGCCAAATACTTCGCCCGCACCAAGACCGACGCCAACGTCTATGTCGCGCCCGTGGCCTCCTCCATCTCCAAGGTGGCCGTGCTGCCTTTCAAAGCCCCCACCGATCTGATCGGGTCTTCCGTCTCGGACATCTTCGTCACGGAAATGCTGCGCGCCCGTCGCTATACGCTGGTGGAGCGCGGACAGATCGACCGCGTACTGGGCGAAACCGAATTCGCGCTCTCCGGCCTCTCGGAATCCGCGGCCATCGAAGCCGGCCGCATGCTGGGCGCCGACGGCGTCATTCTGGGCACGGTGGATGAATACGGCACGGTCGCCCACCGCGGCCGCGCCTATCCGGTCGTCGGCGCGTCCATCCGCCTGATTGACTGCGATACCGGGCGGGTGATGTGGAGCGTGGGACACGCCCGCCGCGCCGACTCTCCGCTCGATACCCTCTCCGGACATGCCCGCGACGTGGTGCATGAAATGGTCGCGGCGGTGGTCCAGAACTGGAAAGTCCAGCGCGTCGTCGAAAAGGAACGGGACGATGCCCGCGGCGACCGGGACCGCCCCGACGACCTGGTGGGCTACGCCGGCCCCGTGGCCATTCCCGAAACCCGCCCGCCGGACCCGCCGGGCGGTTTTTCGGTGTCGGATTTCGGCCTGCGAGAAGTGGCGATTGCATGGCCCCCCCCGGCGGACCGTTCCCTGCAATACCGCATCGAACGGGCAGACCGCCCGGAAGGCCCCTTCATCCCGATCGCCACCGTGGCGGCGTCCCGGGGCGGCCATGCGGATGCCGGATCCCGTGGCGAACCGTTGCAGGATGCCGCCACCTACTACTACCGGCTGGTGGCCATCAATCGCGCCAAGGCAGAAAGCGCGCCCTCGCCGGTCATGGAAAGCATGACGG
>CAZHSS010000192.1:0-3671 GCA_964535205.1 uncultured Verrucomicrobiota bacterium | reverse complement strand
CATCCACTCATCCAGCACGTGCAGCACGCAGACCCGCCGGTAGGCCGAAAAGCATCCCGGCAGGCAGCTGACCGTCCCGCTCACGCTTTCCGCCGCTTTCATCACCTTGTACGAAAAATAGTATCGCACGTCCTGCATCCGGGTCAGCAGGTTGGTCCGCGCGTTTTCCACGTCGCAGTGCCCGCTGACGCCCCCCACCGTCGGGTCAGTGAATCCCTGCACCAGCTTCTGGATCGAGCCGGGAAAAATGAACGTGTCCGAATCCACGCAGACCACGATTTCGCCCCGGCCCAGCAGCACGCCCACGGCCCAGGCATGCACCAGCCCGCGGTTCTTCTGGAAATCCACCACCACCAGATTCGGATGGCGCGTCTGCGCCTCCAGCATCTGCGCCAGCGTGCCGTCTGTCGAACCGTCGTTCACACAGACCACTTCCAGCTTGTCGTCCGGATAGCCCGCGGCGAATATCCGCTCGATCGTCTGGCGGATCACCCCCTCCTCGTTCATGCACGGCACCAGCACCGAAACCGTCGGCTCGTAGCCGTGGTCCGGAGGAGACACGTACATCGAGGCGATCAGAAACCGCGACACCACGAAGACGCCCGCCACCAGTGAATAGAGGCTGACCAGCGGCTGGTAGAAGTAGTTGCCCGCGCTGCGCAGCTGCATGAACACCGCCGTCGCCAGCATCAGCAGCGCCACCGTCACAATCATCGCCGCCAGCCATTTCGGCGGGCGCCGGTAGAGCTTGGCCATCCGCTCGCGCGCCGCCTCCATCGAAGGAAACTCGACCGCCGCCGCCAGCGGTTCCTCGCTGCGGCTCTGCTCCAGCGGCTGCTGGCAGTACGGGCAGACCACCGGCGGAGGCGTCCCGTGCACATGCACCGTCACCCCGCAGGTCTCGCAATGGCAGTGGGTGATCACCGCCTTCGGTTCGTCAACCTGGAATGTCATGGGCTCCATGCGCTCCGTCCGTCAATTCATTCCCGCCTCAAAACCGCATTCCGGTCTCAAGGCTGGTTTTGCACTATACCGCCCCCGCAAGCATTTGTCGCATGCTTTTCTCTGTTTTTCAGCTCCGACTGATCCGCTTTTGACAATTCCCTCTGATTGCCGTAGTTTCTTACACTTATACAGAAACATGCAACCCGTACCCCCGAAGTTTTATGTCGAACATTCTGATCATTGACGATGACAATGCCGTTCGGGAATACCTCGCCACCCTGGTCACCCGCCTGGGCCACCGGGCCGTTCCCGCCGCCACCTGCGCCGAAGGCCGGGCCCAAATGGCCGATCCCTCCGTGGAAATCATTATTGCGGATATTTTCCTGCCCGACAGCCCCGACCTGCATGAGTGGGTGGACCAGCTGAAACAGGAAGCGGCCGGCCGGCCCCTGATCCTGATTACCGGCGAACCGTCCGAAGAACTCGCCGCCAAGGCCAAAGGCGGTGGAATCATGGCCTTCCTCACCAAACCCTTCGAACTGGGATTCATCAAGAGCCTTCTCCACCAGGCCACGGGCATGCCCCGCGGCTCAACCGAACCGTCCCCATGATTGATAAAACCAGACTGGGCATTCCCTTTTTCGACGAGCGTTTCGGCGGCATCTTCCGCAAGCGCAGCGCCCTCTGCGTCGGCCGCCAGGGCAGCGGCAAGACCATCGCCGCTCTGCAGGCTCTCCTGCAAAGCGCCCGGCAGGGCGAACGCGGCCTGATGCTTTCCGGCTGGCGCGCCCATGATCTCGCCATCATTGCGTCCCGCATGGGACTGCCGCTTTCCGACGCGCTCGAGAAGGGACAGGTCACCCTGCTCGAATACGCCAACCTGATGCCGACCCCCGAGTTTGAAAAGAACATCACCCTGCCCCCCGGCAGCTTCATGGAATTCCAGGACATCATCGAATCCGGGGGCATCAGCCGGGTTGTGATTGACACCATCCTGCCCTGGGTCGCCATTCCCCAGGAGGACAAGCTGGTCCAGCACATCTACTCGTTCGTCCAGGCTCTTGAACGCATGGGCGTCACCGCCGTCCTGACCATCCCCCGCCCCGTCTCCCCCCTCGCCCACACGCTGAAAAACCATCTGGAACAGCAAATCCCCGTCGTATTCACCCTCGATCGGGACGATTCCGGGAAACACGCTCTTTTGCTGAATAAGTACCTGGGCGAATCCGCCCTGCCTCCGCCGATTCCATTCATCATCGCGCCCGGCGCCGGCATTCTCCGGGCTCCCAAGCCGCTTCAGGGAGGGGCCGCCAGCTCCTCTCCGGGTGTGCCTCCCCCCCCGGCCGCCGTTCCCCCCGACAGGCCTGATGGCAGCCCCATCCGCTTTTCCTCCGCCTTTCCCTCCTAGGAGCCGGCCGGGAGTCCCGTCATGTATGCCGCCTATTGGAATCTGAAAGGCAACCCCTTCCTCAACGTTGTGGATCCCCGTTTCCTGTATTCCGTGGACCAGTATGAAGAAGCCATCGCCCGGTACGTGTTCCTTGCCGAAAACGGCCGCCTGGGCGGCGTCCTGACCGGCCCCTATGGCGTGGGCAAATCCACCGTTCTCAAACATGTCGCCGCCGCCATCGAGTCCCGCCACCGCCTTCCCCTGATCCGCATGGATGCCATCCCCGGCGGTCAGCTGCCCATGGCCCGCCATATTCTCGCCGACATGAAAATCAGCGGTCCCACCGCCACCCTGGCTGATACCCTGATGAATTTCGGCCATGCCACCGAGCACGGAAACACCTCGCTGACCCGCACTCTCCTGTGCATTGATGAAGCTCATTATCTGTCCGGCGACGACGGACTCTATCTCATCCACTATCTCAGCAATCTGCGCATTCCCGACCGGCGCACCCAAAGCGAGACGCCCCTGTTTACCATTATTCTGGCCGGTTCACCCGCCCTGCTGCCCGCCATCCAGGCCCAGCCGTCCCTCAGCCAGCGCATGCAGATCGTCTTCCGCCTCGCCCCCCTTTCCCGCGAACACACCGCCGCCTACATTCAGCACCACATGCGCGCCGTTGGCGGAGATCTCTGGGTCTTCGACCAGGGCGCCCTCGACGCCCTGCACCGCTTCTCCGAAGGATTGCCCCGCAAGATCAACCTGCTGTGCGACACGTCGCTCATGCTGGGCTTTGCCGCCAAGGCCCATCAGATCACCGCGCCCATCGTCCGGCAGGCGGCGCAGGACACCGGACTGGCCGATGCCCCGGCTGCCGCCCCCCAAGAGGTGACCGCATGACTGAATTCACCGAACTGCTGTTCAACCCCATCACCATCATCGCCACCCTGCTGGCGCTGTTCTTCGTGCTGATGGGGTTCCGGCGCAGCCGGAACGCCGGCCGCCTGCCATCCCGCCCCGAAGACATCTCCGGGGCCAAGCCTTACCACGTCGCCAATCCGTACTCCCCTGCGCCGACGGTCCTGAATCCGGCTTCTGTTCCGGTCCCCGCCGCGCACCCGTCCACCCTCCTTCAGACTCCGGCAACGCCCCCGCCCGCACCCCGCCGCCGCGTCTTCCGCCAGTTTGGCCAGTCCGCCCTGCACCCGGATGCCAATCCCGCCGACGGCCAGACCGGTTATGTCTGGGAATAAAGCGGTCTTCCCCTCCCCGGATCGCCTCGCAACCCGCATCGGGAGGATATATAGTTATTGCAATATGTATACATATTGCAATA
>CAZHSS010000191.1:1748-3687 GCA_964535205.1 uncultured Verrucomicrobiota bacterium | reverse complement strand
TGTGTCCCGTGCCCAACCCGTTGCGCCGGTTCTGATCAATCCGGATTTTCCACGGTGTGGAAAAAAGTTTTCCATAGCGTGGAAAATCGTCGGAAAACTTTTCCATGGCGTGGAAAACGCATCCCCCCATCCTGTCCATCCTGTAATCCTGTCTTCATTTCTTCTCTCCCCGTGACCGTCCACCTCCAGCGCATCGAAGTCCGGCACGCCTTTCCCGTCGTGTTCACCCGCGATCTGTTCGCTCCGCGCAATCCCGCGCTGCGCGATGCCGTCGCCCGCGGCCAGCCCGACCGCCGCCATCGCTGCCTGGTGCTGATAGACCGCGGCGTGAAGAAGGCCTTCCCGGATCTGCCCGCCCGGATCCGCGCCTACTTCCAAACCCATGCCGATGCCCTCCAGCTCGTTCGCCCCCCCCTGGTTCTTGCCGGCGGCGAAACCATCAAGCAGTCCGCCGCCCCCGTCCGCCGGATGCTGGACGCCCTGCGCGATGGCCGTATCTGCCGTCACTCCTATTGCCTGGCCATCGGCGGCGGCGCCTTCCTCGATGCCGCCGGCCTGGCCGCCGCCCTCTTCCACCGCGGCGTCCGCCATGTCCGCATCCCCACCACCGCTCTCGCCCAGTGCGACTCCGGCGTCGGTGTCAAAAACGCCATCAATTTTGAAGGGTCCAAAAATCTCCTTGGCACCTTCGCCCCCCCTTGGGCGGTCCTCAACGATACCGCCTTCCTCGATTCCCTTCCGCTCCCCCTCCTGCTCGACGGCATTGCCGAAGCCGTCAAGGTCGCCGCCATCAAGGATGCCGCCTTTTTCCGGTCCATCGAACGCGCCGCGCCGAAGATCGCCCGGCGCGACCTGCCCGCCATCCGCCGCATCCTCCAGCGCTGCGCCCTGCTGCATCTCAACCACATTGCCACGTCCGGCGATCCTTTCGAGGTGGGCACCGCCCGCCCCCTCGACTACGGCCACTGGGCCGCCCACAAGCTCGAAGCCATGTCCCGCCACCGCCTGTCCCACGGTCACGCCGTCGCCATCGGCATCGCCCTCGATGCCCTCTATGCGGCCTGCCTCGGCCTGCTGCCCGAGTCCCAGGCCTTACGCCTGATCCACACCCTCCGCGCCTGCGGCCTGCCCGTCTTCGATTCGGAACTGGCCCGGACCACCCGTCAGGGACGCCTCGCCGTCCTCGACGGCATCGAGGATTTCCGCGCCCATCTCGGCGGCGAACTCACCGTCACTTTCCCCGCCCCCCTCGGCTCCCGCGTGGAACTGCACGCCATCGATCAAACCCTGATGGCCGACTGCATTGCCGCCCTCGCCGATTGGGGTCAGCCCTTAAATGTTAAATCCCGGGGGCGAAATGCTGCAATTCACGGGCTAGCCCCATGACTCCGTTTCCGGTTTCGTTCTGCCTGAACGCCTGCGACGCCTCGACGTGGAAGGCTGCGCAGAAAAGCCTCGATGTCGTGGTGCCGGCGGTCAAGGCGCTTGTCGCCCCCGATCGCCTGTTTCCCGTCAGCCTGCATCTGGGCAACCGCGCCCAAACAGAAGCCCTTGGGCACTCGCGCGACTTGCATCACTGGCTGAACGCCCACGGCTGTTTTCTGGCCGCGCTCAACGCCTTCCCCTACGGACGGTTTCAAAACGTCCGAGTCAAAACCAACGTGTACCGCCCGAACTGGACCGATCCGGACCGCCTGACCTATACCCGCCGGGCCATCGCTTTCCTGAGTGGATTCATCCGCGAAGGCCAGACCGGGACCATCACCACCGTTCCCGGCGGATGGGGCGAAGACTGGATATCGCCCGACGACGACCGCGAGGCGCTGAAGAATCTGCGCAAGGCGGCGAACTACTGCCGTGAAGTGGAATGCGATTCCGGCCGCCGCATCCGCCTGGCCATCGAACCGGAACCCGGCTGCGCCTGGGAACTCTTCGACCG
>CAZHSS010000191.1:0-1738 GCA_964535205.1 uncultured Verrucomicrobiota bacterium | reverse complement strand
CTCGGCCCCGAAATCGGCTGGTGCCTCGACACCTGCCACGCCGCCGTGGAGTTCCGGCCCATCGACAATCTCGACTGGTCCCGAATTGTCCGCGTGCAGTTGTCCGCCGCGATCGAGTGCGACAACACGCCCGCCGCCCGCGCCGCGCTGGCCCCCTTTGCCGAACCCCGCTTCCTCCACCAGACCCGCGCCGCCCTCGACGGGGAACTTATCGGCGAATGGCCCGATCTGCCCGACGCCCTGACGGATTTGCCGAAACTGCCGAAGTCAGGCGTGGTCCGCACCCATTACCACGTGCCGCTGACGTGGAAAGGATCCGGCCCCCTGCGCTCCACACGGAGCTTCCTCACCCCCGCCTTCTTCCGGCAGGCACGCCGCGCCTTCTGCGAAGTCGAAACCTACACCTATTCGGTGCTCCCCGAATCTCTGCGCCTCCGCCCCCTCGCCGAATCCATCGCCGCCGAGCTGCGATGGGCGGCCCAACGCTACGGTTCGTCTTCGTCCGCAAAACGGAAAACGGTTTCCCCCGGCTTGGCGTAGCCCAGCTTCTCCCGCGCAATCTTCTCGATAAAGCGCGGATCTTCCTGCAGCCGGGCCTGCTTCAGCCGCAGCATCCGCAGCGCTTCGGCCTCCCGCTGGATGTCCAGCCGCAGCTCCGCCGCCCGCGCCCGCAGCTCCCGCTGACGCTCGATCAGCGGCAGAAATAGCCGGACCACAATCCCGATGACAAGCACCACGCTCGCAATCAGGCAGATCCGCTGGATGAACTTCAAGTAGTCCATGGCCCGCATCCTACCGTTTCCCGATCCTTCTGCGCAACCCTCGCCACACCGGCCCCGCCCCTGCATTTTTTTCTGACTTTCCGTTGTTCCCGCCCCCGAAATGCACTAGGATCACGCCATGGTTCAGTTGCCGTTCACCCCCCCCTACGATGGGAGCCCGCCATGACGACGCCCACTACTGCCGAACCGGCCTTCACCCTGCTGCACCCCCTGCCGTCCACGGCCGTGTTCTGGCAGGATACGGAAATCACCCGCTCCGACATGCTGGCCCATTCCGCCGCCCTGGCCTCGCTCTATTTTTCCTCCCCCGGCGAGCGCATCGTCCTCTTCTCCGAAAACCGGCCGGAATGGATCACCGCCCTGCTGTCCATCTGGCGCAACCATTGCATCGCCGTACCCGTGGACGCCATGAGCCCCGCCCCGGAACTGGCCTATGTCCTCGGCCAGACCGAACCCGTCGCCCTCTTCTGCTCCGCCAAAACCCGGCCCGTCGCGCAGGAAGCCCTTCGCTCCCTGCCCGCCCTGTCTGTCCGCGTCATCTGCTTCGACGAAGAGACATTTCCCGCCATGCCCTCCGGCGCTCTCGCGTCCGCCCCGCTCGCGTCCGGAACCCCCGACACGCTGGCGGCCATCCTCTATACCTCCGGCACCACCGGAAATCCCAAGGGCGTCATGCTCACGTTCGGCAACCTCAAGGTCAACCTGGAGTCCGTCTGTGACCGCGTGCCCATCTTCCGTCCTGAAAGCCGTACCTTCGCCCTGCTGCCGTTCCATCACATCCTGCCCCTGATGGGCTGCATCCTGGCCCCGCTGTACTCCGGCGGCGCCCTCATTCTGTCACACTCCCTCGACCCCGCCGAAATGGTCGCCACCATGCGCCGCCGAAAGGCCACCATCCTCATCGGGGTGCCGCGCCTCTATGCCCTCTTCCGCAAGGCCATCGTCGAAAACCTGTT
>CAZHSS010000190.1:0-3701 GCA_964535205.1 uncultured Verrucomicrobiota bacterium | reverse complement strand
CGGTCCGGCCTGGGCTATAAGCACCCGTCAGTATGGATGGACGGAAAGGAGTCTCATGAAGAAAGCGATTTTCCTGTTGTGCGGACTGATGGCGGCGGTTCTGTCGGCGTCGGCGGCGGACGGCCGCGTGTTTGCGCTGGCCGTGGCCGGCGATGTGGACCCCGGATTCACGGCGCGGGTGGTGGACTATCTGGAAGCCCAGACCGGCGCGGTGCTGCGTTCGACGGATCCCGCGGCGGCGGACGCCGGCGAAAGCCTGGAGGAAATCGGCCGCACCGCGGCGCGCGCCCTGAAGGAAGACGAAGTCGGCGTGCTGGTGCTGGGGCGTTTCGGCGACGGCCAGCCGCAGGGCGTCTGCCTGCCTCACGAACGCTTTGGCATTTTGAATCTGTCCCGACTGGAAGCGGGCGCGGACGAAGACCGCCTGGTGCGCCGCACCGGGCAGGACGGCCTGCGCGTGCTGGCCATGCTGGTGGGCATGTCGGCCTGTCCGTTTCCGCTGTGCGTCCTGACGGGCTACGAACAGACCGAGGATCTCGACCGCATGAGCGGTAATTTCTGCCCGCCGTGCCGGGACCGCTTCGAACGCTTGGCCCGCGAGGCCGGTCTGCAGATGAAACCCGCCGCCCCGGCCGCGGAGGGCCCCGCCGAAGCGGAGGCCCCCGACGTCCCCGCCGCCGCCGACGCTCCGGCCGTCGACTAGCCGACGGGTTCCGCCCATGCTCGACATCAAGCTCATCCGCGAGAAGCCCGACTTCGTCCGCGAGCGCCTGGGCACCCGGCGCTCCGCCGTGGACATCGCCGACGTGCTGGCGCTGGACGAGCGCCGCCGCGCGGCCATTACGGAAGCCGACCGGCTGAAGAGCGAGCGCAACGAGGTATCCAAGCAGATCGGCGCGCTGAAGAAGGCCGGCGAAGACACGTCCGCCATCCAGCGCCAGACCCGGGAAATCGGCGAACAGATCGCGGCGCGGGATGCGGAGATCCGCGAGATCGAAGAGACCCAGCGCCGCCTCCTGCTGGCGATTCCCAACCTGCCCCACGACAGCGTGCCCGAAGGCGACGACGCCTCCGGCAACGTCGTGGTGCGCGAATGGGGCGCGAAAACGGAATTCCCCTTTGCGCCGAAAGATCACGTCGCGCTGGGCGAGGCGCTGGGCCTGTTCGACTTCGAGCGCGCGGCGCGCCTGTCCGGCGCGGGCTTTCCGCTGTTCACCGGTCCGGGGGCACGTCTCGAGCGCGCGCTGATCCAGTTCATGCTCGACCTGCACACGACGAAGCACGGCTACGTCGAAGTGTCCCCGCCGCACCTGGTCACCACCGCCACCATGACCGGCACCGGCCAGCTGCCCAAGATGGCCGACGACATGTATCACCTGCCCGCCGACGACCTCTGGCTGATTCCCACCGCCGAGGTGCCTGTCACCAACATCTACCGCGACGAAATCATCCGCGAACCCCTGCCGCTCAAGCGGGTGGCGCACACGCCGTGCTTCCGCCGCGAAGCCGGCGCCGCCGGCAAGGATACGCGCGGGCTGATCCGCGTGCACCAGTTCGACAAGGTGGAGATGGTGCGTTTCGTGCCCCCCGGCACGTCCTACGACGCGCTGGAAGAACTGGTCGGCGACGCCGAAGCCGTGCTGCAGGCCCTGGGCCTGGCCTATCGCGTCCTGCTGCTGTGCTCCGGCGACATGAGCTTTGCCGCCGCCAAGTGCTACGACATCGAACTGTGGGCCCCCGGCCACGGCGGCTGGCTCGAGGTCTCCTCGTGCAGCAATTTCGAGGCCTTTCAGGCCCGCCGCGCCAACATCCGCTGGAAAACCCCCGAGGGCAGAAACGAATTCGTCCACACGCTCAACGGCTCCGGCGTGGCTCTTCCGCGCCTGGTGGTCGCCCTGCTCGAAAACGGCCAGCAGGCCGACGGCTCCGTCGTTCTGCCCGAGGCCCTGCGCCCCTACATGGGGGGGCTGGACCGGCTGACGCCCCGGGCGTGACCCGCCGGTGATCGCCACGGTCCAGCGCACGGCGGCCGCGCATTTTCCGCGGTTGCGCGGGACCCGCGTACTGGTCGCCGCCAGCGGCGGCGCCGATTCCACGGCCCTGGCGCTGGCGCTCCGGGAACTGGGGTGTTCGATCGTCCTGGCCCACGTCCATCACGGCATCCGCGGGGCCGCCGCCGATGCCGACGCGCGCTTTGTCCGCCGTCTCGCCCGGAAACTCGGCGTTCCCTTCGTGCTCGGGCGCTTCGATGTGCCGGCCGAAGCGCGGGCGCGGGGCGAGTCGCTGGAGATGGCCGCCCGGCGCGTGCGGCGCGCGTTCCTGATCGAGACCGCGCGGCGCGAAGGCATCCGGCGGATTGCGGTGGGGCATACCGCCGACGACCAGGCCGAGACCGTGCTGATGCGCATTGTCCGCGGCACGTCCGTCACCGGCCTCGCGGGCATCCCGCATGTCACGCGCCACGGCGGCGCGGCGTTCATCCGTCCCCTGCGCGACGCGACCCGCCGCCAGGTGCTCGACTATCTGGACAGCCGCCGCCAGGCCTTCCGTGAGGACGAAACCAACGCGGAGGATTTCGCCCGCCGCAACCGCGTCCGGCACGAGATCCTGCCGCTGCTGGAGAAGCGCTTGAACCCCGCCGTCCGCCAGGCCCTCCTGCGGCTGGCGGACATCGCCGCCGCCGAGGACGAGGTGATGGCTGCCCTGGCGAGGAAAACCCAACCAGGCGCCAAGGCCCCCCTGGCCATCCGCCGGCGCCTCGCGCTCGACGAGATGCGCCGCGCCGGCGTCCCGCCGGACAAGCAGGATTTCCACGCCGTGGAAAACTTTTTTCCACGCCGTGGAAAAAAAAGTCCGGATTTTCCACACCGTGGAAAAAAGTTTTCCATAGCGTGGAAAACCGGCGAAAAAGTTTTCCATGGCGTGGAAAATCCGGAATCGGCGCCGGGGCTGCAGATTCGTAGTGGCCGGGGATTTTCGCGGCGGCCGGACGAGGTGTGCCTGTCGGCGGCGGCGGTGGGGGGCCGGGACCTGGTGTTCCGCAGCCGGCGGGCGGGCGACCGGATGGCGCCGCTGGGCATGACGGGGAGCAAGAAGCTCTCCGATGTGTTCACCGATCTGAAAGTGCCGAGGGACGAACGCGACGCCTGGATCGTGGTCGAATGCGGCGGGGCCGTCGCGGCGCTGGCCGGCTGGCGTGTCGCGCGCGGGTTTGCCGTCGAGGGGCCGTCCGCGCCCTCCATCCGGATCCGGTGGTCCCGGCGTCCGGGACGGAAAATCAGGAGATAACGCCGCGGGTGCGCAGTTCGAAGAAGGCGGCCTTGCAGGCGCGGACATCGGCCAGGGCGTCGTGGGCGCCGTCGAAGGCTTTCTGGAACAGCTTGCGGTGCAGTTCGGTCAGGTTGGGGTATTTGCAGTCGCCGTAGCGGCCGGGAATGGCGCAGTAGGCGGTGGATTCCTTCATCGTGCAGCGCAGGGGCTTTTGGCGCAGGGGATGGGGATGGCCCAGCCGCAGGCATTCCGCGCCGAGGATTTTTTCGTCGAAGGAGATGTTGTGGGCGATGACGCAGGCGGCCTGTTCGATGGACGGCAGGACTTCGGCCAGGACGTCCGCAAGGGGGACGCCTTCGGCGAGGGCGCGTTCGGTGGTGATGCCGTGGACGCGGGAGGCGTCGGGGGGAATGGTGTAGCCCTGGGGCAGG
>CAZHSS010000189.1:0-3708 GCA_964535205.1 uncultured Verrucomicrobiota bacterium | reverse complement strand
TCCTCGCCCCCTTCGCCGTCCAGGGCTACCCGACCTTCCTGCTCTACCCCGCGCCGTGACGCACAGAACCACGCCCGGCTAGTTGCGCTGTTTTTCCTTTAGAAACTCGGCGTCAAGCAGATCCTGGCTGCGACCCGCGGCCAGTTTGGCTTGAAGTAAAACCGGGCGATGATCTCTTCCATTTGACCCCTCCCTGCCGGGCGATTTCCAGCAAATAGCGGCGCTTCCATTCGTTCATTTCCGCATATGAAGAAAACCGCTGCGGTGAAAACTTTGGCAGGTTTTCCGGAACCGGACAAGGCGGAGGACGGAACCCGGGGCACGCCGACTCGGCCGCCCAAAACCGGATCTTGGCCTGGGGATCATCCACCGCTTTCATGCCGTTCAGATTACCCCGGCCACCCGCGCGTTGCAATCCTGAACCGGCCATCTCGAGGCGGTTCCAGCCGATCCTGCCGCTTGCCTTTCATCTCTTCGGCCCCTCTTGGCGGGTTACGGCTCCGCCCCCCGCGCGGCGTTCCGGAACAGAAGAACGCCCTCGGCTTCCGCGACCAAGGGATAGCGGTCCGGCCGGGTCAACAGGCGGTCGATCGCCGCCTGCAGGTCCGCCGGACTCAGTGGCCAGGCATCGCCGGCTCGGTCCAGCAGGATATAATCGCAATCCGAATAGTGCATGTGCCGGTTGGGCTCTCCCGGAAACAGATACGCCCGGTGCGTCCGGGTCAGGTGCGGGATGAATCCGCTTTCCGCGCTGACCGATGCCCCTTCCGGCAGCATCCGCATGATCCGATGCCGCTCGCGCACCCGGGGACTGACGGAATCGAACGGATAGTGCGCGCCGAAGGTGCCGGCCGCTGCCAGCAGGAGCAGGCCGGCGCCCGCCGCGCCCAGCCGGGCGCGGGCGGCCGGCCGTGGATGCAGCCGGTTGACCAGATTCTTGACGCGAACCATGCCGATCACCATGCCCCAGGCCGCGAACGGCAGCATGGGGGCCGCGTAATACAACTGAAGGCCCGCCTGCGCCTCCAGGCTTGAACTGGCATTCAACACCACGCCCGGCAGGGCCGGCAGCAGCGCCTCGATACCGGCCAGCGACAGCCAGCCGAATCCTCCCAGCAGGTCGCGGACGCCGGGTGAAACCAGCAGCGAGAGCCCATAGGCGGGACGCCGCAGCAGGGTCCAGGCCACCTCGCCGTAGCCGTTGCCCAAGTGACTCCACCGCGCCTCCACAAACGGGGAGATGTCCCCCTGGCCGGCCAGCGGAATGATGAATTTCCACGCCGCGACTGCCCACGCCACCGATACCGCGCAGGTGGCCAGCCCCAGACCGCGCCGGCCGCGGAGGAAAACATAGGCCCCCAGTCCCGCGGTGTAGAGCGGCACGTCTTCCTTGCAGGCCAGCGCCAGCAGCAGAAACAGCCAGTAGCCCACCCCCCCCCGGCGCCACTGCCAGATGCATCCCAGCAGGAAGACCGCTCCGAGCACTTCGGTATGGAAATCGTACAGAATGGCCGATGCCATCTGCCGGTGGTTCAGCATCAACCCGGCAACGGCCAGGCCGGTCAGCGGCGACAGCCCGTGCTGACGGGCGATGCGATACAGGATGCCCAGTCCGGCCGCCACCGCCAGCGCTTCGCCGAACATCAGGGTCAGCGGCGTGTCCGCCAGCCCATAGAGCGGACAGAACAGCAGCAGGATCGGCGAAAAATGGTCCGAGAAAAAGTTTCGCCCGAGCTGATCCGCGAACAGAAAGCAGCCGTGGAGAGTGTTGCGGACCGCCGTGTCGTACAACGCCAGGTCGTAGGCATCGGTCTGGAAGGTCCAGTGATCCATCGCCTTGATTCGCGCCAGAAAGACAAAGGCCCCCAGCGCCAGAACCCAGGGTACCCAGCGGTCGCGCCGCGCCAGCCAGTCGTTGGCGGCCGCCACCTGCGCCGTCAGGCCCATCCCCCGTTTGCGCCACACAACCAGCGAAGCCAGCACCAGCCCCAGCACCGCCGGCCGGTCGGGATGAGTCACTTGAATGTGCCACCCCGAGACGGAAAACGCCACGCCGCCCCGCACCACCACCCACAGAGCCAGCGCCGCACAGAACAGCGCGGCCAGCCCCGCCAGCCCCTGAAGACAAGCCGCGCCCCCGCCCGCTGTCCCGGAACTCGACTCGTGCTGTTCGGTCATGCCTCGAAATTCAGGGCCCCGCATCCAGCAACTGGGCAATTTCTTCGGGACCGGGAAGCTGACCTTTCAATTCCTTGGGCAGGCGCCTGACGATCTGATAGGTCGCTACGCCTATAGGTTTTCGACCGTCCTGCAAGGCGTATTCCACGATGGTGCGGTTCTTTTCCTTGCACAGGATGATGCCAATCGACGGATTTTCGCCGGGCGCCCGCACGTGGCGATCGAGCGCCGTCAGATAGAACTGCATCTTGCCGACAAACTCAGGCTGGAATTCACCAATCTTCAGTTCCACCGCCACCAGGCATTTCAATTGCCGGTGAAACAGCAGAAGATCAATGAAGTATTCCTTGTCTTCGACATCCAGCCGGAACTGGCTGCCAACGAAAGCGAACCGGCCGCCCATCGCGCGCAAAAAGTCTTCGATGCGGACAATCAGCGCGCGTTCCAGTTCGCGCTCGGAATGTTCCGCGCCCAATTCGAGAAAATCAAAGGTGTACTCGTCCTTTACCGCCAGCTTGGCCTGCGCTCGGAGCTCGGGCGTCAATGTCCGGTCGAAATTCGTTTGTCCCAGCAGGGTTTTCTCGTAGCTCTGATTCTCGATCTGGTGGATCAACACGTTCTTGGACCAGCCGAATTTCCGTGTCATCCGCAAATAGAACTCGCGCTCCAGCGGGTCGGAACAGCGTTGCAGGATGATCAAATTATGCGTCCAGCCGATTTGTGCAACCAGCGGTTGCACTTTGGGCAACTCCCGATAGACCTGATAGAATTCGCGCATGTAGAAGATGTTGCGGCGAGAGAAGCCGCCAACTCCCGGAAACTCTTGGCGCAGGTCTTCGGCAAGGCGTTCGGCGATGGATGAGCCGTGCTGGGCATCTGCCTGCCGTTCTACGATCAACCGCCCGATGTCCCAATACAAGCCGACCAGTTCCCGGTTGACCGCCTTGAGGGCCTGATACTGGGCGGCGCGAACCCGTTCCTTGACCGCAACCAGCAAGGCCCCATAGTCCGCCGGGACGGGCTGCTTTTTGTTCGGCGCCACGTTATGTCCCCGCGCCGTACGCCTTCACGATCTTCTCGATCAGCGCGGTCGTGGAAAGTCCTTCCACCATCGGCGCCAGCACAACTTTTCCCCCGCGCGCCTCGACGATGTCGCGGCCGCTGACATAGTGCGCCCAGTCCTCGGCCTTCACCAGCACGTCCGGCTGCAGTTCTCCGATCAGCTCCTTCGGTTCCTCCTCGTCGAACCACGTCACGTAATCCACGCATTCGAGCGCCGCCATCATCCGCGCGCGGTTCTGCTCGTCCACGATCGGGCGCTTTTCACCCTTGTAACGCCGCACGCTGGCATCAGTGTTCAGCCCCACGACCAGGACGTCGCCCTGCTGACGGGCGAACTGCAGATAGCTGGCATGGCCCGCATGCATCAGGTCGAAACAGCCGTTGGTGAACACCACTTTTTTTCCGGCGGCCCGCAACCGGCGGCATTCCTCCGCCAGGGCAACCCGGACCCATATTTTTTTCTCGGCT
>CAZHSS010000188.1:0-3709 GCA_964535205.1 uncultured Verrucomicrobiota bacterium | reverse complement strand
ACCGAGAAAAGGCTTGCGTCCTCGAGGGGGGGGATGAAGAATCCCGTTCATTCGAGCCAACAGGAACTGGAGCCGGCATGAACGACCCGAAAACCGTCTACGTGGGGATGAGCGCGGATTTGATCCATCCGGGCCATTTGAACATTCTGAACACGGCGCGGGGGCTGGGCCGGGTGGTGGTGGGGCTGCTGACGGATGCGGCCATCGCGAGCTACAAGCGGCTGCCGCACATGACGTATGAGCAGCGCAAGGCGGTGGTGGAAAACCTCAAGGGCGTGGACGAGGTGATCCCGCAGGAATCGCTGGACTACGTGCCCAACCTGCGGCGGATCAAGCCCGATTACGTGGTGCACGGCGACGACTGGAAGGAAGGCGTGCAGCGGGAAACCCGCCAGCGGGTGATTGACGCGCTGGCGGAATGGGGCGGGGAGCTGGTCGAGCCGGCCTACACGCCGGGCATTTCCTCGACGATGCTCAACAAGGCGATCCGCGAGGTGGGCGTGACGCCGGATATCCGGCGGCTGCGCCTGCGGCGGCTGCTGCACGCGAAGGCGCTGGTGCGCGCGATGGAAGTCCACAACGGGCTCAGCGGGCTGATTGTCGAAACCTGCAAGGCGGCGGCGGCCGGCCGGACGGAGGAGTTCGACGCCATGTGGCTGAGCAGCCTGACGGACTCGACGGCGAAAGGGAAACCCGACATCGAGTGCGTGGACCTGACGTCGCGGCTGCATGCGGTGAACGACATTTTGGAAGTGACGACCAAGCCCCTGATTTACGACGGGGACAGCGGGGGGCGCCCCGAGCACTTTGCCTACATGGTGCGGACGCTGGAGCGCCTGGGGGTCTCGGCGGTGATCATCGAGGACAAAACCGGCCTGAAGCGGAATTCGCTGCTGGAGGAGGGCAACGACCAGAAGCAGGCGCCCATCGCGGGAATGGCCGAACGGATCCAGGCGGGAAAGACCGCGCAGGTCTCGGACGACTTCATGGTGATTGCCCGGTGCGAGAGCCTGATCACCGGAGCGGGCCAGGCGGATGCGCTGGAACGGGTGAAGGCCTATATCGAAGCGGGCGCGGACGGCATTATGATCCACAGCAAGGCGCGGACGCCGGACGAGATCGCCGCATTCTGCCGGGCCTACGGGAAGCTGCCCCGCCGGGTGCCGCTGGTGGCGGTGCCCAGCACCTATCCGCAGATCACCGAGGGGGAACTCGCGGAACTGGGGGTCAACATCGTGATCTATGCCAACCACATGCTGCGCAGCGCCTATCCCGCGATGCGGCGGACGGCGGAAACGATTCTGGAACACGGCCGGGCACTGGAGGCAGACGCCCTGTGCGCGCCGATCAGCGAAATCCTTTCGCTGATCTGACGGGAGAGCGGGATGATCGATTGCGCACGGTTCCTCGAGGGCCTGGACCGGCTGGGCGTGGATTTCCACACCGGGGTTCCGGATTCGCTGCTGAAATCGTTTTGCGCCTGCGTGGCGGACACGATGCCTCCCGAACGGCATGTGACGGCCGCCAACGAGGGGGGGGCCATAGCGCTGGCGGCGGGCCATTACCTGGCCACCGGCCGCCCGGCGCTGGTGTACATGCAGAACTCCGGCCTGGGCAACGCGGTCAATCCGCTGGCGTCCCTGGCCGATCCCGCCGTGTACGGGCTGCCAATGCTGCTGCTGGTTGGCTGGCGGGGCGAGCCGGGGGTGAAGGACGAGCCCCAGCACGCGAAACAGGGGGCGGTGACCCCGGCGCTGTGCGACGCGCTGGGACTGCCCTGGCGGGTGCTGCCGGCGGATACCGAACCGGCGCTGGCCTGCCTGGAGGAGATGCTGGGGCTGGCCATGGAGGGCCGCCGTCCCGCGGCGCTCATCGTTCGGAAGGGCTCGTTTGCGGACTGGCGGGGGGCGAAGCGGGTTTCGCCCTATGCCCTGGAACGGGAAGCCGCCGTCGAATGCATCGTCCGGGCCCTGCCGCCGGACGCCGCAGTGGTGGCCACCACCGGCCATGTGTCTCGGGAATTGTACGAATGCCGGGACCGGGCGGAACAGGGACACGGGCGGGATTTTCTGACCGTGGGTTCGATGGGACACGCCTCCCAGATTGCCCTGGGCATCGCGTTGGCGCAGCCGGAGCGGCCCGTGATCTGCCTGGACGGCGACGGGGCGCTGCTGATGCACATGGGGGCTTTGGCCATTGCCGGAACGTCGGGCGCGGGCAACCTGTGGCACATCGTGCTGAACAACGGGGTGCACGGGTCCGTCGGCGGCCAGAAAACCGCCGGGTTTGACGTGGATTTCGTGCGGATGGCGGAAGCGTGCGGCTACCAAGCGGCGGGCCGGGTGGAGACGGCGGAGGGCCTGCGCGCCGTCCTGGAGGGCATGGAATTCCGAAACGGCCCTCGTTTTGTGGAGGTCCGCGTGGCGCCGGGCGCCCGGAAGGACCTGGGGCGGCCGACGACGTCCCCGGCGGACAACAAACGGGTGTTCATGGAGATGCTGGGTTCGGATGCCGCCGCAGGTTCATAAGGGGCTGGCCGGAGGCGGGAACTTCCTGGCCGGGTTTCTCCGGGGCCGGGATCCGGACCGGGTGCTGCTGGTGTGCAAGCCGAATTCGTTTGAGGCCTCCGGCGCACGGGACTGGTTCCGGCGCGAGCTGGGACGCGACCTGCCGGCGTTTTCGGATTTTTCGCCCAATCCCAAGGAGGGCGACGTGATCCGCGGGGTGGAGCGGTTCCGGCGTCTGGAGGCCGAGGCGGTGGTGGCGGTGGGCGGCGGCAGCGTGCTGGACATGGCCAAGCTGATCAATTTTTTCGGCAGCCGGCAGATCGGATTGGACGACTGCCTGAAGCCGGGCGCAGGGCTGCCGTCCGTTCCCGTCCGTCCCCTGCTGGCGGTGCCGACGACGGCGGGAAGCGGGAGCGAAGCGACTCATTTCGCGGTGGTCTATCGCGGGTCGGCCAAGCATTCGGTGGCGGACGGGGCGATCCGGCCCAGCCACGTGCTGCTGGCGCCGGAATTCACGGGGTCCCTGGATGCGTACCAGACGGCCTGCACGGGGATGGACGCGCTGGCGCAGGCCATCGAATCCGAATGGGCCCGGGCGGCCACGGAGGAATCGCGACGGCACGCGCGGGAAGCGAGGCAGCTGGCTTTCGACCATCTGCCGGGGGCGGTGCACGCCCCGGATCTGGAGCACCGGGCCGCCATGCTGGAGGCGGCGCACCTGGCGGGGCGGGCCATCGATGTGTCCAAAACAACGGGGGCCCATGCGTTTTCCTATGCCCTGACCTCGGCCTACGGCCTGCCCCACGGCCATGCCGTGGCCCTGCTGCTGCCGTTTTTCATCGGCTGGCACGAGCGGGCGGGCCTCCGCGTGGATGCGTGGAACGAAGAGCGCCTGCGGGGCTTTATCCGAGGCATCGGACTGGAGCGGCGCCTGCCCGTCACGGCGGATGAGCTGTGCGATCTGCTGACCCGGGAAGTGAATCCGGAGCGCCTCGCCAACAATCCGGTGGACGTGAGTCCGGATTTCGTCCGGCGGATGGCGGAAGGTCTGGCGGGGAGGTGATAGGGGGCAGCCGCAGCGCGGCAGGGGACAGGGAACAGGGGACAGAGGACAGGGGCGGGGAGGCAGAGGAATCAATATCCAATATCATGCCTGTCCAACTATAACTAAAACAACTGCAACTGGTTGCAATCTGCATTGC
>CAZHSS010000187.1:2059-3724 GCA_964535205.1 uncultured Verrucomicrobiota bacterium | reverse complement strand
GAGCCGCTGGAGGGCTTCCGGACGGTGAAGCACGCGGTGCCCATGCTGTCGCTGGACAACACGTACAGCCTGGAGGAGATGCGCGAGTTCGACGCGCGGGTGCGCAAGGCGCTGGGGGAGGAGACGGTGGAGTACGTGCTGGAGCCGAAGGTGGACGGGGTATCCGTCAGCCTGCGCTACGAGCGCGGGGTGCTGGCGCTGGCGGCGACGCGCGGCAACGGCAAGGAGGGCGACGACATCACGGCGAATGTCCGGACGATCCGGGCGGTGCCGCTGCGGATTCCCTCGGACGCGCCGGTGCTGGAGGTGCGGGGGGAGGCGTACCTGGGCCGCGCGGCCTTCGCGCGGCTGAACGCCGAGCGCGAACGGGCCGGCGAACCGCTGTTCGCGAACCCGCGCAACGCGACGGCGGGCTCGCTGAAGCAGCTGGACCCGAAGGTGGTGGCGGCGCGCCCGCTGTCTGCCGTGTTCTATGCGACGGGGGAGCTGAACGGCGTGGCGTTTGAAACCCAGGCGGAGATGCTGCGGGAGCTGGCGCGCCTGGGGTTCCCGGTGGCGAAACTGTGGTGGACGTGCCGGGGCATCGAAGACGTCATCGTCCGGGCCGAGGAGCTGCAGCGGCGCGAAGGCGAGCTGGACTACGAGATGGACGGGGCGGTGGTCAAGGTCAACTCGTTCCGCCGGTGGCGGCAGCTCGGCACGACGGCCAAGGCGCCGCGCTACGCCATGGCGTACAAGTATTCCCACGAGCAGGCCCGGACCGTGCTGAAGGGCATTACGCTGCAGGTGGGGCGCACGGGGGTGCTGACGCCGGTGGCGGAGCTGGAACCGGTCGAGCTGGCCGGCTCGACGATTTCGCGCGCGACGCTGCACAACCGCGACTTTATCGCAAAGCTCGATGTGCGCGTGTCGTCATCGAGAAGGCCGGCGAGGTGATTCCCGCGGTGGTGTCGGTTGCGGCGGAACGGCGGCCGCCCGGCGCGGTGCCGTTCGACCTGCCGGCGCACGCGGGAGGCAAGTGCCCGGTTTGCGGCGGCGACATTTCCCGCGATCCCGAGGCGGCCGCCTGGCGCTGCGAAAACCTGGACTGCCCGGCCCAGATCCGCGGACGGATCGAGCACTTCGTCTCGCGCAAGGCGATGGACATCGAAGGCTTCGGCGAGGCGATCATCGAGGCGCTGGCGGGCGAAACGCGCCTGCGGGAAACCGTGGACGACGGGCTGTTCGGGGCGCGCACCGAAGAGAAGATCCTGCCGCCGGCGGTCCGCGACGTGGCCGACCTGTATGCGCTGACGCCGGAGGCGATCGAACTGCGCCGGCCCAACCGCGCGGCCGACGCCAAAAAGCAGTCCATGAAACTGGCGACGAAGCTGTGCGCGGCGATCGAGGCCAGCAAGGGGAACGAACTCTGGCGGCTGCTCCACGGGCTGGGGATTCCGAACGTGGGCGAAGGGCTGGCGCGGAAACTGGCGGGGGAGCTGGGGTCGCTGGATGCCGTGATGGCGGCGGACGAGGAGACGCTGGCGCGGATTCCGGACGTGGGCGGGATTGTGGCCGGGAGCATCCGCGAGTTTTTCCGCCACGAGTGCAACCGGGCGGTGATCGAAAAGCTGCGGCGGGCGGGGGTGCGGTTCGACCGGGTGGAACGGGCGGCGGAGACGGCCA
>CAZHSS010000187.1:0-2022 GCA_964535205.1 uncultured Verrucomicrobiota bacterium | reverse complement strand
CGCGAGGCGGCCCAGGAGGAACTGCGGCGCCGCGGGGCGCGCGTGGTGGGCACCGTGGGCAAGACCACCGACCTGGTCGTGGCGGGGGAAGCCGCCGGCAGCAAACTGGAAAAAGCCCGCGCCCTCGGCATTCCGGTGATGGAGGAAGCGGAATTCCGGCGGAACCTGGACGAATCCGGGTCCTGAGCGGACGGCTCAGGCCGGCGGCAGGCCGGTGTCCAGCCGGGCCAGCATTTTCCGGATCAGCTCGTAGTGTTTTTCTTCCTCGTTGTGGAGCCGCAGGAGCAGATCCTTGACGAAGTCCACGTGGCAGCTCTCCGCGAGCTCGCCGTAGAAGTCGCGGGCGCTGGCCTCCTTTTCGAGGGCGGCGTGGAGGATCTCGGAGGGGGTGCGCAGGCGGGGTTTCACAGGGCGGGCGGCTCCTCGGATTGGCGGCGGCCCCCGAAGCGAAGCCAGGCGCGCAGGGCATAGGAAATGAAGAAGAAGAGGAAGCCGGCGCCGATCAGGGCCAGGCCGATCCAGGAATCGGCGGCGTCCGGGCGCTGGAGGCGGGACAGGTGGAAGAACACGCCGCCCAGGCAGGCGAAGTAGCCCAGCAGACGGGCGGCCCAGTAGAGTTTCGTGATCATGTCCGCAGTGTACGGCGGGCGGAGGGAGAGGGCAACCGGAAACCCGGTCCAAATCCGGGTTTGCCACCCGCCGCGGCTTCCCGCTAGGATGGCGGCCCGAGTGGAAACCGGCATGCGCGCGATTCATCAACTTGTGGCGGGATACGCCAACGGAGACGCCATCAGTAACGAGGTGCGCGTGTTCCGCGACCTGTTCCGGTCGTGGGGATTCGAATCCCACATTTATTCCGAGCAGAAGCGCATCCTGCCGGAGCTGCGCGGAGAGGCCCGCGATCTGGCCGCCTGCCGCGAGGATTTTCGCCCGGACGGCATCGTGCTGCTGCATCTGTCCATGGGATCGGACGTGAACGACTGGTTTCCGACCCTGCCGGGCCGCAAGGCGATTCTCTATCACAACATCACGCCGCCGGAGTATTTCCGCGGGGTGCAGGAGCAGACCGCGCACCTGCTGGCGCGCGGCCGGCAGCAGGCAAAGGCGCTGGCGGGCACGGCCGAAGTGGTCATGGCCGACAGCCGGTTCAACGCCGAGGAAATCGCCGCCATGGGCCATGCGAATCCGCAGGTCCTGCCGCTGATGCTGGATTTCTCCCTGCTGCGCGGCAAGCCGGACCGCGGCATCCAGCGGCGCTACCGCGACGGCATGGCCAACCTCCTGTTCGTGGGCCGCTGCGCCCCCAACAAGCGCATCGAAGACCTGCTGAACGCCTTCTACTACTTCCAGAACTACGTCCAGCCCGCCTCGCGGCTGATCCACGTGGGGTCCACCGCCGGCATGGAGCAGTACCACGCCCTGCTGCTGACCCGCGTGCGCGAGCTGCAGCTGAAAAACGTGGAAATCGCCGGCGCCGCCACCCAGTCCGAGCTGCTGGCCTATTACTCCGTGGCCCGGGCCTTCCTGTGCCTGAGCGATCACGAGGGGTTCTGCATTCCCTTGCTCGAAGCCATGACGCATGAGGTGCCCGTGGTGGCCTATGCCGCCGGAGCGGTCCCCGAAACCCTCGACGGCGCCGGGGTGCTGCTGCGCGACAAGCGGTTTGACCTGATCGCCGAGACGCTCGGGCGGGTCACCGAAGACGACGCGTTGCGCAAAGCGATCCTGCGCGGACAGCGCGAGCGCCTGGCCCGCTACGAGCGGCAGGACCTCGCCGGGGACCTCAAGCGCCATTTGGCGCCGTTGCTCTAGCGCCGTAACGCCTTGTCCCGCGGCGGCAAAAGAGGGGGCACCACGGCAAAAAGTCCGAAAAGGGGCTTGCCATCCCCGGGCGATTCCGTTCCAATTCCAACATGTCTTCTCCGTCCGGATGGCGGGGAGGGATTCAACCGGCATGGTTCGGGAGGTCTAGCGACTCAACCGGCTGTGACGCAGTAAGATACAAAAGGAAAATCAGAAATG
>CAZHSS010000186.1:3265-3732 GCA_964535205.1 uncultured Verrucomicrobiota bacterium | reverse complement strand
GAACCTGCATCCGGATGACCTGATCAAGTTCGGCATGATTCCCGAATTCATCGGGCGCCTGCCGATGGTGGCCGTGCTGGAATCGCTGACCGAAGACGACCTGGTGCACATTCTGACCGAGCCGAAGAACGCGATGATCCGCCAGTACCAGAAGCTGCTGAAGATGGAAGACGTGGACCTGCAGTTCACGGCGGCGGCGCTGCGCGAACTGGCCCGCGAGGCGCTGCGGCGCAGCACCGGGGCGCGGGGCCTCCGGTCGCTGCTCGAAAACCTGATGCTGGACGTGATGTACGAGGCGCCCCGGCGCAAAAAGGCGGGCCGCTACGTCATTACGGACGACGTGGTCCGCGGCCACGCCAGCGCGTTGGACGCCGAAGAAAAGATCGCGCCGCCCCCGCCGGCGGAGAAACCCCTGGACGCGGCGGGATGAACGGTTGGCCTGCTCTCCCGCATCGCCTTCGCCGCCT
>CAZHSS010000186.1:0-3255 GCA_964535205.1 uncultured Verrucomicrobiota bacterium | reverse complement strand
GCGGGAGCGCTGGGCCTGGCTCTGACGGCGGTGTCCGCCCCGGCGCGGCAGGTGGCGGTGACGATCCTGAACACCACGGACCTGCATGGGTCGATCCGCCGCACGCCCGGGACCTATGTGGACCACAACGAGGGGTCCCTCCTGCAATGCGCCACGATCATCCGGGGGATTCGCGCGGAAAACCCGAACACGCTGCTGGTGGACTGCGGGGATGTGTTCCAGGGCACGGCGGAGAGCTTTTTGTCGAAAGGGGGCGCCATGGCGCGGGCCATGAACGCCCTGGGGTACGACGCGTGGGCGGTGGGCAACCACGAATTCGACTGGGGCGTGGAGGTGCTGGGGGGGCTGCTGGAGCAGATGCAGGCGCCGCCGCTGGCGGCGAATCTGCGGGCAGACGACCGGGCGCCGGCGGGATTTTCGCGCATCCGGCCCTATGTCATCCGGGAGGTGGACGGGATCAAGGTGGCCATTGTGGGGCTGACCACGCCCAACCTGCCCAACTGGTTCCGCGGCCTGGAAGAGGCCGGCCTGCAAACCATGAAATCGCGGCGGGCGCTGGAGCAGGTCCTGCCGCTGGTCCGGCGCGAGCGCCCGCACATCCTGATCCTGCTGGTGCACCAGGGGCTGCTGTCGCGCGACGACGACGCCAACGAAATCAACGCCATCTGCCGGCGCTTTGCGGAGTTCGACGTGGTCCTGGGCGGACATCTGCACTGGGTGCTGGCGGGCGCGCGCATCGGGCGGACCGATTACGCCCAGGCGGGGTCGGGCGGCGGCGGCGTGATGCGGATCGACCTGGTGTACGATACGGTCGAGGGGGCGGTTGTGCACAAGACGTTCGATTACCTGCCGGTGTGGGATGAAACCCCCGAAGATCCGGAGCTGGCGGCGGAAGTGGCCGGCGATCTGGCGGCGGCCGACGAGTGGATGGAAACGGTGCTCGGCCGCACCGCCGGAGACCTCGGCTGTTCGCTGGCGGGGGCGGGGCTGTGTCCGGTGCAGCAGCTGCTGTGCGCGGCCATCGCCGAGTCCACCGGCGCGGACGTGGTGCTGCACGGCGTGCTGTCGTCGCAATCCATTTTGGCAGGCGACATCCGCGTGGCGGATGTCTGGCGGGTGGTGCCCTATGAAAACACGATCGGGTGCGCCTGGCTGACGGCGGCGGAAATCCGGGAGATCATGGAAGAGGCGACGGCATATCTCGGGACCGACCGGTACTTCGGGGCCTGGGGCTTGCAGTACGAGCTGCATCCCGACGCGCCGCCGGGACGCCGCATCCGCGGCCTTCGCGCAGCGGACGGCGGCGTGATTCATCCCAAAACGCGGCTGAAGGTGGCCCTGAACAGCTATCATCTGGCGGGCGGCGGCGGACGTTTTCCCGAGCTGACGCGCGTGGTCAACCGGCCCCAGTCCCGGCTGCAGCACGGGGAGATCAACACCCGGCAAATGGTGATGGACTACATCCGGAAGCATCCGGAACTGACGCTGGCCCCCGGAACGAATGCGGTGGTGGTGCGCAATCGAGAAGCGCGCCGGTCCCGGAATTAGGCGCGGCTACATCTCCTTGTAGTCCGGTCCGACGCCGTGGCGCGGGGTTTCCCACAGGATGTTGTCGAAGGGGCATTTCAGCGTGCAGCAGCGGCACTGGATGCAGTTGTCGGCCCGGACCTGGATGGCCGGACGGCCCTCTGCGGCGGAATAGACGCCGGCCGGACAGAAGCGCAGGCAGGGCGCGCCGTAGAGGTCGAAACACCCGCGGCATTTCGCCGCATCCTTGATTTCGATATGTTCGGCGCCCTCCCGGCTGCGGAGGGCGGCCAGGAACAGGTCCGAGTCCAGGCCGAGATCGAGCGGTCCGTTGTCGGGGGCCGCCGCCACGGGGGGGCGCCCGCCGATCGGTTTCAGGCTGGCGCGTTCGTCGCGCTGGGGAATGCGGCCCCAGGGGATTCGTCCGCCGCTGAGCCAGGCGAGGCCGGCGCCGGCCATGCCAAAGGGCAGGCCGGCGCGGAAGGCGGCGCGGTAGTTCGGGGTGCGGCGCAGGCCTTCCAGCGACGGGATGTCGTCGTCGCGGACCGGGGCGCCGCGCAGGATGGCTTCGGCGGCGGCGCGACCGGATTCCACGGCCAAATGCAGTCCTTTCAGCTCCATGGTATCCACCAGCCCGGCCGTATCGCCGGCCAGAAGGACGCCGGGCGCCTGCAGGCGGAGGCGCGAATGCCAGCCGCCTTCCGGCACGAGCCGTGCGCCATAGCCGATGGTTTTGCCCCCGGCGATATGCTCCTGCACCAGGGGATGCCGCTTCCAGGTGCGGAACAGTTCGTGCAAATGCGGGGCCGGATCGGCGCCGTCCAGGGCGATGGCCAGGCCCAGGGCCGCATGCGCGTCGTCCACATGATAGATGAACCCGCCGCCGTAGAGGCCCAGGCCGAGGGGAAAGCCGAAGGTATGCGCCACGGTTCCCGAGGAGCCGGGGCGGGCCGGGATTTCGATCAGTTCCTTGAAGCCGAGGGCATGCGAAGGGCCGTTGATCCCGCGCATCTCCGGGCGGCGGGCGAGCAGCTCGCGGGTCAGCAGGCCGGCGGGTCCTTCGGCCAGCACGGTGACCGGCGCCAGAATCCGGTCGTCTTCGCAGCGGACGCCGGCGACGCGGTCGCCGTCCCATACCAGCGCATCGGCGGTCTGGGCGGTCATGAGTTCCACCCCGAGATCCTCGGCGATTTTCGCCAGCGCGCGGCCCAGGGCCGAGACCGATACCAGGGGCAGGCCCTTCATGCGCATTTTAGGCGGAACAAACGGCAGGCGGAACGAGTGCCGCGGCGTCAGGGCATGGAAGGATTCGCGGCGGACGGCGGGTCCGAAGGGCAGGCCGGCATATTCGTCATCGGTCAGAATGGTTTTCAGGGATTCCGGGCGCAGGACGGCGCCGGACAGCAGATGGCCGCCCGGATGGGCGGATTTTTCCAGCAGGAGGATCTGTTTTTCGCCGGCGGAGGCGCGGGCCAGGCGAATGGCGCAGGCCAGCCCGGCCAGTCCCGCGCCGACAATCAGGATGTCGGTCGTCAACTGGCTGTGTTCGGAGTCCATGAGCGGACTGACGGTAGCAAATCCGACCCGGAGTTCAAGCCCGGCCGCTGGCGGCGGGGGAAAGGGGAGAGCGGGTGCATCTGCGATTGGGTGCACGTCCAAGTCATATTGAGCGAAGGCGCGTAGCGCCGGAGTCGAAATATCTGAGCACAATCCCGATGGCCAGCCTTC
>CAZHSS010000185.1:2865-3766 GCA_964535205.1 uncultured Verrucomicrobiota bacterium | reverse complement strand
TGAGCGATTCGGCGGAAAAGCGTTCGATGCCGACCTTGGGCGGATCGCTTCGGCGGGGGGACTTGCGGGTGTTGCGGGCGCCGGAGGCGCGGTGAAACAGCAGGCGGGCGCAGGACGGGCACTGATAGATATGCTCGGCGGCATGCACCTGATGCACCAGCGAAACCGGCAGGGTCATGCCGCAGGCGGTGCAGACGCCGTTGACGACCGGCACGATAGCCAGCGGGCTTTTCTGCAGCAACCGGGTGAACTGCTGGTGAATATCCCGCGGCAGTTCCTTGGTCAGCGCGTGAATGGATTCGTCGAGCTGGGCGAACTGGGCGCCGGGCATGCCGGCCTCCTGCTGGGCGCGGGCGATGATGAGTTCCTGAAGCTGGACGAGATGATTGATGATGGGTTGCATGGACATCCTGTGTACGTGACGGGCGATTTGTTGTTCGCAGGGGTTTTACAACTGGCCCCGCCGGCTGTAAAGAAAAATGCAAAATTCCGCCGGGAAACGGCCGGTGGCTCAGCGGGCCGGGCCGCGAGGAATGGCCAGCCAGGCGCGGCGGCGCGCCGGGGGCAGGCGCTCGATGGCATAGCGCAGCATGGTGCGCGGCATTCGGGCCCCATGCTGCTCCAGAAAGGCCTCCAGCGCCGCGGCATCCCGCTTGCCGGCCTCCCGCAGCATCCAGCCGGCGGCTTTGTGCATCAGATCCTCCGGATCGGCCAAATACCGTTCGGCCAGCCGGAAGGTGTTGCTCAGTTCGCCCCGCCGGATATGTTCGAGCGTGGCCAGATTCACTGCGCGCAATATGGCATCACCTCGATGGTGATGATGGACGGGAACCGCTACACGCTGGAATGCCTGAAGGAATTGCAGGACGAGTCCCTTATAAAGGCTCTCTTAATGAAGTAA
>CAZHSS010000185.1:834-2855 GCA_964535205.1 uncultured Verrucomicrobiota bacterium | reverse complement strand
GCTGCGCATCTTCTCCTCGCTCTTTTTGCGAAACCCGCCGTCGCCGACGGCGAGGATGACGAACAGCGTGGCCACCATGGCGATGCGCCGCCGCCACAGGCAGCCGGACGCCGCCAGGCGCGCCAAAACACGCCGGCCCCCGCCCGGCGGCAGGTGCCGCCCGACGATCCCCGGAGCGCTGGCGTCCACCAGATCCCAGTTGTTCACCCGCTCCGCCTGCGCCAGGTACAGATCGAAAACCTCCCGGCGCTCCGCCGGTCCGGCCGCGGCATAGGCCCGCACCAGGGCGATCACGGCGAAAAACCGCGCCTCGTGGACCGGGGAATCGAGCAGTTCCCCGGCGACCGCCAGCGGCACCTCCGGGAATTGCGCCAGCACGGCGCGGGTCTGCGGAACCTTCAGGCCCCAGAACACATCCCCCTCGCCGTACTCGCCCGGGCCGGTTTTGAAAAAACGCTGCAGAACCGCCGCCTGGGCGGGATGGCGAAGCCGTTTCAGCTCCCGCAAGACCGCCTGCGCCGTCGCCGGCTTCCGCCGCTTCGTCATTTCAGCGTGTCCAGCACGGGCGTGGTAAAGGCCCACACGCCGGACCGGGCGCCGACTTCGTCGCGCAGAATCTGCAGCCGTCCCATCAGCCGCGCCGCCACCTCGTCATCCACCACGGCCAGCGTACCGGAATTCGCGCCGGGCCAGACATGGGTGTCCATGCGCGTACCGCTTCCGGGCCCGCGCCCGGTCATCCGTTTCCAGCGCGACAGCCCCACGATGCCCATTTCGTCCAGAAGACCCTGGATTTCGTCTGTCAGCACAATGTCATGCAGGATCCACACGGCTTTCATGTCAGCACTCCCTTTGCGGCCGCGGCCTGTTCTTGTTTCCGCGCCCGGCGCGAATGCACCAGGCTGTAGAGCGTGGGCACGAACACCAGCGTCACCAGCATGGAAAACGTCAGCCCGCCCACAATCGTCGCCGCCATCGGCTTCCACGTCGCCGCCCCCTCCCCGCGGCTCAGGATCATCGGCAGCATCGCCAGCGAGGTCGTCATCGTCGTGATCAGCACCGGCCGCAGGCGCGAGCGGCCGGCGTTCACGATCGCGCGGGACAGCTCCTGCCCCCGGGCGCGCAGCAGGTTGATGTAGTCAATCAGCACGATGGCGTTGTTGACCACCACGCCGACGAGCAGAATCATGCCGATGAACGACATGATGCTCACCGTCAGGCGTAGCACCGTCAGGCTGATCGCCACGCCGCTGAAAGCGAAGGGGATGGAAAAGAGAATCAGGAATGGATCGAGCAGGCTTTCGAACTGCGACGCCATCACCATGTACACCAGCAGAATGCCCAGCACCAGCATCAGGGTCATCTGCTGGAAGGACTCCTCCTGATCCTCAGCCGTACCCCCGAAATGGATGCCGATGCCCGACGGCAGGGGAACCTCCTCCGCCAGCCGACCGCGCAGGTCGCGTACCACCTCGCCGCTGCTTCGGCCATACACGTCGGCGGTCACCTGGATCACACGCTCCTGGTTGCGGCGGTCGATTTCCAGGGCCCCGAGGCGCTCCTCGACGGACGCCACGCTGTCCAGCCGGATCCGCCCGCCGCCCGGCAGCACGATCTCCGCCTGGGCGATGTCCTCGATTGTCCGCCGGTAGAATTCGTCCAGCCGCAGGACAATGTCGTAATCCTCATCGGACTCGCGGTACATCGTGGCCGTCGTGCCGTAGAACAGCGTCCGCACGCTGTTGGCCACCTGCGAGACGTTCAGGCCGTGCGCCGCCGCCTTCACGCGGTCGATTTCCACGCGAATCTCCGGCCGGCCCGGATCGCGGCCGATCTCGGCGTCCACCGCGCCCTCGGTGGTATTCACCACCGCCAGCACCTGCTCGGCCACGCGCTGGAGAATCTCGAAATCAAACCCCAGCACATCAATCACGATCGGCTTGCTGCCGCCGCCGGGACCCATCTGGGAGGTGTCCACGTTGAATTTCTGCACCTCCGGCCACCGGGAAACGACATCGGCC